>NZ_LOYJ01000071.1:0-49855 GCF_001526245.1 Burkholderia sp. MSMB1498 | reverse complement strand
AATGCCGATGCCGATGCCGATGCCGATGCCGATGCCGATGCCGATGCCGATGCCGATGCCGAGCCAATGCCGAGCCGAGATCGGCCGATGCGCTGATCGGCCGATCCCGCCGCGATTGCCGAACCGGCGCGCCCGCCGCACGTCGCCGAGCCGCACCCCACCTTTGCCCTGCCTGCTTACTCGCCCATCGCAGCCGAAACCCGCGCCGCGCTCAAGACGCCGCCGCGAAGAACCGCCGCACGACGCGATCGCCGAACACATTGACCGCGAGCCCGGCCATCACGAGCGCGGCGCCCGCGAGCTGCGCGTGCGTGAGCTGCTCGCCGAGCAGCAGCGCCGACGACGCGAGGCCGACGACCGGCACGAGCAGCGAGAACGGCGCGACCTGCCCGGCCGGATAACGCGACAGCAGGCGGCTCCACAGCCCGTAGCCGAGCAGCGTCGCGACGAATGCGAAATAGACGACCGCGAAAATCGACGCGCCCGACAGCGACGTCAGCGCGGCCTCGATCCGCTGCGGCCCCTCGAACCAGTACGACAAGACGAAGAACGGCACGGGCGGCACGAGGCTCGCCCAGACGACGAGCGACACGAGATCCACCTTGCCGATCCTCTTCGTCACGACATTGCCGAGCGCCCACAGCGCCGCCGCGCCGATCGTCAGCAGGAAACCCGCGAGCGTCATGCCGCGGCCGCCCTGCACGGCGATCGCGACGAGGCCGATCGCGGCGATCGCGAGGCCCGCGAGATTCTGCGCGCGCAGCCGCTCGCCGAGCACGAGCATCGCGAAGAACAGCGTGAAGAACGCCTGCGCCTGCAGCACGAGCGACGCGAGCCCGGCCGGCATCCCGACGTACATCGCGGAAAACAGGAACACGAACTGGCCGAGCAGGATCGTCGATCCGTACAGCGCGAGGAGCCGCCACGGAATTTGCGGCCGGCGCACGAAAAACACCGCGGGCACCGACGCGAGCAGGAAGCGCAGCCCGCCGAGCAGCATCGGCGGCACGCCGTGCAGCCCCACCTTGATCACGACGAAGTTCACGCCCCACGCCAGGATCACCACCAGCGCCAGCAACAGGTCTTTCGGGGCCATCGTCGTCTCCATGCGTCTTTTTTGCGCGAATCGCCGAGTTTACCGGCGTTTCGCCAAGCTTGCAGACGGCGGCGGCGGCGCGCGCGCGTGCGTGCGCGCCGCCGCATCGGCCGGGACGCCGTTACAATGGACCGCATCCCCCATCCGCCGCACGAACACTCAAAACGCCCCGAACGCTTCGAACGCCTCCCGCCATGACCGACTCGATCAAAGCCCTCCTGAAGCCGCACGTCCGCGACATCGGCAACCTGACCGTGCGCCGCACGCTGCCCGCGCTCGCCGCGCGCACCGTCGGCCCGTTCATCTTCTTCGACCACATGGGCCCCGCCGCGCAGCCGCCGGGCGCGGGCCTCGACGTGCGCCCGCATCCGCACATCGGCCTCGCGACCGTCACCTACCTGTTCGACGGCGCGATCATGCACCGCGACAGCCTAGGCTCCGTGCAGAAGATCGTGCCGGGCGACGTCAACTGGATGACGGCCGGGCGCGGCATCGTCCACTCGGAACGCACGCCCGACGACGAGCGCGCGCGCGGGCAAACGGTGCACGGCATCCAGACCTGGGTCGCGCTGCCGCTCGAGCACGAAGCCCGCGAGCCGTCGTTCGAGCATCACGCGGCCGCGACGCTGCCGAAGCTCGAGCGCGACGGCGTCGCGCTGACGGTGATCGCGGGCGACGCGTTCGGCGCACGCTCGCCCGTCACGACGTTCTCGCGCACGCTGTACGTCGCGGCCGCGTTCGCGCCGGGCGCCTCGCTCGCGCTCGACGCCGATCACGAAGAGCGCGCGGTGTATCTCGTCGACGGCGACCTGACGGTCGACGGCGCGCCGCTCGAGGCCGCGCAGATGGCCGTGCTCGCGCCGGGCGCACGGATTGCGCTCGCGAGCGCGGGCGGCGCGCGCGCGATGCTGCTCGGCGGCGACAAGCTCGACGGCGAGCGCTTCATCGAATGGAATTTCGTCGCGAGCTCGCGCGAGCTGATCGAGCGCGCAAAGCGCGCGTGGACGGCGCAGGAGATGGGGACCGTACCCGGCGAAGCCGACTGGATCGCGCTGCCCGAGCGTCGCGCGCATTGAAAAAACGGCCGTGCACCCTCACTGTGCATCCACCTACCCTAACGAGGACGCCATGGACACCACGCTCGCCACTTTCGAACGAGACGTCATCGAAGCATCGCTTGCCGCCCCCGTGCTGGTCGATTTCTGGGCTCCCTGGTGCGGCCCGTGCAAGACGCTCGGCCCGCTGCTCGAAAAGCTCGAGCGCGAGTACGAAGGCCGCTGGAAGCTCGTCAAGGTGAACGTCGACGAGAACCAGGAGCTCGCCGCGCACTTCCAGACGCGCAGCATTCCGCACGTGATCGCGTTCGCGGACGGGCGTCCCGTCGACCAGTTCGTCGGCGTGCTGCCCGAAGGGCAGCTGCGCGCGTTCCTCGACCGCCTCGTGCCCGCGCCCGACGAGGCCGAGCGCCGCGCGGCGCAGGTCGCGCTCGCCGAGGAGCGGATCGACGACGCGATTTCGCACCTCGAGAACGCGCTCGCGCTGAATCCCGGCTATGACGAAGCGCGCCTCGATTTCGTCGAGCTGCTGCTCGCGCTGAACCGGATCGACGACGCGCGCGCGGAAGCCGCGCGCCTGTCGCCGCAAGCGACGGGCGGCGCCGACGCGCGCTACCAGGCGATCAAGACGCGCTTCGACGCGCTCGACGCGACGGCCGATCTGCCCCCGACCGACGCGCTCGAAGCGCGGATCGCGAGCAACCCCGGCGATCTCGAAGCGCGCTTCGACCTCGCGCAGAGCCTGATCGCGCGGCGCGCGTACGAAGGCGCGCTCGAGCAGTTGCTGGAAATCGTCCGGCGCGACCGGACGTTCGGCGACGACGTCGGCCGCAAGACGATGATTTCGGTGTTCGAGCTCGCGGCGGACGAGCCCGCGCTCGTATCGGCGTGGCGGCGCAGGCTGAGCGCGGCGCTGAACTGACCAAACGGGTAACGACAAGCTAAGGCCGGAGCGGCCATGCGGCGGCGCGCGCGTTGCGCGTCCGCCGCTTTTTTCTTTCGGCGGGATTGCGCGGCGGTCGCTCGGTCGTTGCTCGGCCGTCGCTCAGTCGTTGCGCAGCAGAATTGCGCGAAGGTTGCGCCGCCCGGCGCTGCATGTGCGGCGAAGGCGCGCACGCCGGCGTGAGGCCGACGGTGCGCGCCGCGCGTCGTGCGTGCGCGCCGCCAACGCCATTTCAACGAACGACGAAGGCAAATCCGGCGGCGCCAGCCGCCACCGCGGGCGTTACCGCCCCGCCTGCCCCGCCCGCGCCGCGAGCGCCCGCAGCGCGTGCGCCGCCGCCGCGAATCCGAAGCTCGCGGTCACGCACACGCTCGAACCGAAGCCCGCGCAATTGAGCCCCGTCGGCCCGGGCGCGTGCGCGTGCGTCGCCGTGTGCTGCGCGACGTCGTCGACGTCGCACACGGCCGCCTCCGGATAGATGAGCGGCTCGTCCGAATAGACGGCGCTCACCTTGAATTTCGCTTTCGGCCCGCGCGGGAAGCCGTGCTGCTTGCGCAACTGCGCGCGCACCTTCGACAGCAGCGGGTCCTGGATCGTCTGCGCGAGATCGTCGATCCGGATGCGGGTCGGATCGAGCTGCCCGCCCGCGCCGCCGACCGTGACGAGCGGCTGCCCGCGCGCGACGCACCACGCGATCAGCGCCACCTTCGTGCGCACGCTGTCGATCGCGTCGACGATGTAATCGAAGCCGCCGCCGAGCAGCGCGTCGAGATTATCCGGCTCGACGAAATCCTCGATCCTCACGACCCGGCAAGCCGGATCGATGAGCGCGATCCGCTCGGCCATCGCGTCGACCTTCGGCTTGCCGTAGTTGCCGTCGAGCGCGTGGACCTGCCGGTTCGTGTTGCTTTCGGCGACATTGTCGAGGTCGATCAGGGTCAGTTCCCCGATAGCGCTGCGCGCGAGCGCCTCGGCCGCCCACGAGCCGACGCCGCCGATGCCGATCACGGCGACGCGCGCGCGCTCGAACGCGGCGAGCGCGCCGGCGCCGTAGAGCCGCGCGACGCCGCCGAAGCGCCGCGCCCGATCGGCGTCAAGCTGCCCGGATGGCTGCGGAGTAAGATCGTGAGGCGTCGCAATGGCGTCGGTACGTGACATACAAGCTGAACGAAAGGCGAGGGACAGCCCGCTATTTTGCCTGATCGGCCGGCGGCGAACACACGCCGAACCACTGCAACGCAGGATTTTTCCACCTTCGCTATACTGGCCCCGATTGAGCGTTCGCACACCAATGACGACACTTGCCGATCTCCGCACCAACTACTCCCGCGCGTCGCTCGACGTCGCGGACGTGAACCCGAATCCGTTCGTCCAGTTCGACGTCTGGTTCAAGGAAGCGCTCAGCGCGCAACTGCCCGAGCCCAACACGATGACGCTCGCGACCGTCGACGAATCCGGCCGGCCGTCCGCGCGGATCGTCCTCATCAAGGGCGTCGACGAGCGCGGCTTCGTGTTCTTCACGAACTACGAGAGCCGCAAGGGGCGCGAACTCGCGCGCAACCCGCACGCGGCGCTCCTCTTCTACTGGATCGAGCTCGAGCGGCAGGTGCGCGTCGAAGGACGCATCGAGAAGACGAGCGAAGAAGAAAGCGACCGTTATTTCGCATCGCGGCCGCTCGGCTCGCGCATCGGCGCGTGGGCGTCCGACCAGAGCGCGGTGATCGAGAACCGTGCGTCGCTCGAAGCGCGCGAGAAGGAAATCAGCACGCGCTTCGGCGAAAATCCGCCGCGCCCGCCGCACTGGGGCGGCTACCGTCTCGTGCCGAGCTCGATCGAATTCTGGCAGGGCCGCCCGTCGCGGCTCCACGACCGCCTGCTGTACGCGCGCGATGGCGCGTCGGCGAGCGGCTGGAAAATCTCGCGCCTCGCGCCGTAACTCGCCGCGGCGCGCCCGCGTCCGCCCTGCCGTGCATTTCGTTTTGCTCGCGGGCGGCCGGCGTTTTCGCACGCCGGCCGCCCGCCCGACAACTTGGCTGTATTTCGTTTCAACGAACAAAAGGGGATTCCAAATGTTCTGGGAAAAGAAACTGGCACAGTGGGCGGACGAAGTACGGGAGACGTCGAACATTCCGGCGCGCCTCGTCCTCTGGAACGGACAGCAACTCGATTTCGGCACGTTCGCCGCGCCGCAGGTGACGCTGAAGGTCAACAACGCGTCGGCGCTGCCACTGCTGCTCGAGCCGAGCCTCGACAATCTCGGCGAGGCGTACGTGAAGGGCAAGATCGACATCGAAGGCAAGCTCGCCGACATCATCAACATCGGCTATTCGCTCGCGCGCAGCACGGTGACGAACGCGAGCAAGCTCGCGCGCGTGCGGCGCTACTTCAACCACTCGAAGAATTCCGACAAGAAGGCGATCCAGTATCACTACGACGTGTCGAACGCGTTCTACAAGCTGTGGCTCGACGAGAACATGGTCTACTCGTGCGCGTATTTCGAGAACGGCGACGAAGACCTCGGCACCGCGCAGATCAAGAAGATCGACCACATCCTCACGAAGATCCACGTGCAGCCGGGCCAGCGCCTGCTCGACATCGGCTGCGGCTGGGGCGCGCTCGTGCTGCGTGCGGCGGGCAAGTTCGGCGCGCGCTGCGTCGGCGTCACGCTTTCGCAGAACCAGTTCGATCTCGCGACCGAGCGCGTGAAGCGGGCGGGCCTCGAAGACAAGATCGAGATCCGGCTGCAGGACTATCGCGACGTCGAAGGCCAGTTCGACCGGATCACGAGCGTCGGGATGTTCGAGCACGTCGGCCG
Organism: Burkholderia sp. MSMB1498; assembly: GCF_001526245.1. Classification (NCBI taxonomy): domain Bacteria; kingdom Pseudomonadati; phylum Pseudomonadota; class Betaproteobacteria; order Burkholderiales; family Burkholderiaceae; genus Burkholderia; species Burkholderia sp. MSMB1498. The sequence goes on along the minus strand of NZ_LOYJ01000071.1, from coordinate 43,946 downwards.
CAAGAACCTGCCGCTCTACTTCTCGCGCATCCGCGAGCTGCTCGCCGACGACGGCGTCGCGATGAACCACGGCATCACGTCGACGGACGCGGAAAGCGGCGAGACGGCGCTCGGCGGCGGCGAGTTCATCGACCGCTACGTGTTCCCGGACGGCGAGCTGCCGCACATCAGCCTCGCGCTCGAAGCGGCGCAGCGCGGCGGGCTCGAGGCGATTGACGTCGAGAGCCTGCGGCGGCACTATGCGCGCACGCTCGACATCTGGACCGAGAACTTCGAGGCGAAGGCCGAGGAAGCCAGAAAGCTCGTCGACGACGAAAAATTCCGCATCTGGCGCGTGTACCTGGCCGGCTGCGCGTATGCGTTCGAGCACGACGACGTGTCGATCTTCCAGATCGTGTGCCGCAAGGCCGGGCAGAGCGCGAAGACGCTGCCGTGGTCGCGGCGCTACATGTACCAACACGCGCTGCCGCGCTAGAAGGGCGGCGCCTTTCAGCGATGACGGATGGGTGACGGCAGCACGCGGCGCAAACCTGCGCCGCCGACACGACAAGAAGACGCGCAAGGCGATCAGTTCGACCTGTTCGGGGCGCAGCCGCTGCCGCCTGCTTCGCCGTCCTCGTCCTCGTCAGATTCCGCGTCAGGCGCGAAGCGCAAGCGCGCACCGGGCGGCAAGCCGCGCGACGCGAAGCGCGACGCGGCGTCAAGCGATACGCCGCCGGCCGCCGCGCGGACTGCCGGGCCCGCGGCCGACGCCGGTACAGACGCGGGCGACGGTGCGAACGGCGGCCGCGATGCCGACGCCGGCGCTGATCCCCAACCCGGAACGGAAGCCGACCGCGCCGACGCGACGCCCACGCTCCCCGGCTTCGACACGCCGCGTCCCGCCCCGCCGAAAAAGCGCGCACGCCGGCGCGGCGTCGCGCCCGCCGCGATCTCGGACGACGTCGCCGCCGCCGCGCGCGAGCTGCCGCCGCGCGTGCGGCTCGGCACGTCGTCGTGGTATTTCCCCGGCTGGAAGGACATCGTCTACGGCGACGACTACGCGCAGTCGAAGCTGTCGCGTGAAGGCCTCGAAGCGTACGCCGCGCATCCGCTTTTGAAGAGCGTGAGTCTCGACCGCTCGTTCTACGCGCCGCTCACGGTGGCCGACTATCTGCGCTATGCGCAGCAGGTGCCGGACGATTTCCGCTTCGTCGTCAAGGCGCCGGCGCTCGTCACCGACGCCGTGCTGCGCGGCGCGCGCGGCGAGCCGACCGGCCCGAATCCGGCGTTCCTGAACGCGCGGCTCGCCGCCGACGAATTCGTGCGCCCGTGCCTCGAAGGCCTCGGCAACAAGGCGGGCGCGCTCGTGTTCCAGTTCCCGCCGCTGCCCGACACGCTGTTCGCCGATCCGGCCGCGCTCGTCGATCGCCTGAGCGCGTTCCTCGGCGCGCTGCCGCCGCTGCCGGACGATCCGGACGGCCCGCGCTACGCGGTCGAGATCCGCGACGCGAGCCTTTTGACGCCGCGCTTCATCCGCGCGCTCGCGGCGGCGGGCGTGCGCTACTGCGTCGGGCTGCACGCGAAGATGCCGGACCCGCTGCGCCAGGCGGCGGCGCTCGCGCTCCTCGACGGCGATCCGTCGGGCCCGCTCATCGTGCGCTGGAGCCTGCACGGCGGCTTCAAGTACGAACAGGCGAAAGCCAAGTACGAGCCGTTCGACCGGCTCGTCGACGAGGACCCGCACACGCGCTCGGCGCTCGCCGAACTCGCGGCGCGCTACGTGCTCGCGGGGCAGCCGGTGCTCATCACCGTGAACAACAAGGCGGAAGGGTCGGCGCCGCTGTCGTGCATCGCGCTCGCGAAGGAAATCGCGGCCGCGTGCGCGCGCTGGCGCAGCGAGGCGGCGTAGCGCGCGGCGCCGCCGCCCGCGCCGTCACGCGCCGCGCGACTTTAGCCGATGCGCGAACTTCTGCCGAAACTTCGCGAGCTTCGGCCCGATCACGACCGCGCAGTAGCCCTGCCCCGGATGTTGCGCGTAGTAGTTCTGGTGATACGCCTCCGCGGGCCAGTAATTGCCGTTCAGCGGCCCGACTTGCGTGACGATCGGATCGTCGTACAGCTTGTCGCGCTCGAGCGTGCGGATCACGTCGAGCGCGGTGTCACGCTGCGCGTCCGAGTGCGTGAAGATCGCCGAGCGGTACTGCGTGCCGACGTCGTTGCCCTGGCGGTTCAACTGCGTCGGATCGTGGGTCGCAAAGAAGATTTCGAGGATGTCGCGATAGCCGATCCGGCTCGGATCGAACGTGACGTTGACGACTTCCGCGTGGCCCGTGTCGCCGTCGCACACATCGTGATAGCCGGGGTTGCGCGTGTGGCCGCCCGCATAGCCCGATTCCACGGCCGTCACGCCGTCGATGTCGAGAAACACCGCTTCCTGGCACCAGAAACAGCCGCCGCCCAGCGTCGCGACTTCGTTCGTTGCTTCGCTCATATCGGTTTCCTTTCGTTCGTTATGTTCGTTACGTGCGTTTCGCACGCCGCGCGCGGACGCGCTCGAAGCGCATGCGCCAAGCATCGCCGCGCGCCGCATCGTTGCGGCGGCCGCACGCGCGTTCGCGCCGCGCCGGCACGCGCCGTTCGCACATCGACGCGCGCCGCATTCCGCGAAAAATGTGGCATCGACCACTCGCCGGGCGCGACGGCCCGTCGCAGCGCCGCGCGATTCCGCTAAAATCGGTCCCAACCAGACGAATATTCCGATGACCGTCCTGCTCACTTCCCGCCATTGCGCATTCGGCGCCGCCGCCCGTTCCGCTCACCGCACCACGCCTTCGTCGCTCGAGGCCGTCACACGATGAAACACGCACAGGCCAGCCCGCCGAACTTCGACGCCGCCGCGTTCCGCCAAGCCCTCAGCCAGTTCGCGACCGGCGTGACCGTCGTCACGACGCGCGCGCCGTCCGGCCAGTTGATCGGCATCACCGCGAGTTCGTTCAACTCGGTGTCGCTCGATCCGCCGCTCGTGCTGTGGAGCCTCGCGCACAAGTCGGCGTCGATGCCGGTGTTCCGCACGAACAGCCATTATGTCGTCAACGTGCTCTCCGCGTCGCAGCACGATCTGTGCATGCGCTTCGCGACGCTCAAGGGCAACCGCTTCGAAGGCGTGTCGCACGCGGCGGGCGACACCGGCATGCCCGTGCTCGACGGCGCGCTCGCGTGGTTCGAATGCCACAACCGCAGCCGCTACGACGAAGGCGACCACGTGATCTTCGTCGGCGAGGTCGAGCGCTGCGGCGTGCACCCCGACGCCGCGGCGCTCGCGCCGCTCGTGTTCCAGAACGGCGTCTTCCACCGCCTCACAAAGCTTTGACGGCGCCCGTGCGCGCGAGCGCGACGGGCGGCCCCGCCTCGTCCTTCAGCGTCTGCAGCACGATGTTCGAGCGGATGTCGAGCACGCCGGGCGCCTTGTACAACTGGTTCAGCACGAAATCGGAGTAGTGCTTCAGGTTGTGCGCGAGCACGCGCAGCAGGTAGTGCGTCTCACCCGTCACGACGAACGCGCCGACCACCTCCGGCCACTCGCGCACCGCCTCCGCGAAGCGCTCGTGCCATTGCGTCTGGTCGTTGCGCATCGACACCTGCACGAACGCCTCCAGCTCGAACCCGAGCTTCTCGCGGCTCAGGCACGCGCGATAGCGTTCGATCACCCCCTGCTCTTCGAGCAGCCGCATCCGCCGCAGGCAGGCGGACGGCGACAGCGCAATGCGCTCGGCCAGATCGAGGTTGCTGATCCGTCCTTCCTGCTGAAGGACCGCGAGAATACGGCAATCGGTTGCGTCCAGCGTGATCGCATGCATTTTTGGTCTCCGTTTTAGATCTAATTCGAATTATCTGCCATATTGGTGGATTGTCCATGCTTATTTCGCAAGCACTTGCTTCGCGTGTTTGCCTATCATGCGAAGCATTCGAGGCTCTTCGACAACGCATGGACACGATCTGGGACATCTCCCCGTCAATCGCCCCCGCGACGCCCGTCTGGCCGGGCGACACGCCCGTCGGCGTCGAGCGCGTGTGGCGCATGGAGGCGGGCTCGCCCGTCAACGTCGCGCGCGTCACGCTGTCGCCGCACACGGGCGCGCACGCGGACGCGCCGCTGCACTACGACGCGAACGGCGCGCCGATCGGCGCGGTGCCGCTCGACGCGTATCTCGGGCGCTGCCGCGTGATCCATTGCATCGGCGCGAGCCCAGTCGTCGCGCCCGACGACGTACGCGCGGCGCTCGCCGGCGCGCCGCCGCGCGTGCTGCTGCGCACGTACCGGAACGCGCCGCAGCGCGCGTGGGACAGCGCGTTCTGCGCGGTCGCGCCGGAAACGATCGATCTGCTCGCCGCGCACGGCGTGCGCCTTGTCGGCATCGACACGCCGTCGCTCGACCCGCAGGAATCGAAGACGATGGACGCGCACCACCGCATTCGCGCGCATCGGATGGCGATTCTCGAAGGCCTCGTGCTCGACGACGTCGCCCCCGGCGACTACGAGCTGATCGCGCTGCCGCTGAAGTTCGCGACGCTCGACGCGAGCCCCGTGCGCGCGGTGCTGCGCGCGCTGCCCGGCGCGCCGCGCTGACGCGCTCGCATGGCCCCTTTCCCCAACCAGGTTCGACATCATGAAAACACGTGAAGAAGCGCTCGCGCTCGACCGCGACGACCCGCTCGCGTCGCTGCGCGACCAATTCGCGCTGCCCGGCGGCGTGCTCTACCTCGACGGCAATTCGCTCGGCGCGCAGCCGCGCGCGGCGGCCGCCCGCGCGCAGCAGGTGATCGGCGCCGAATGGGGCGAAGGCCTCATCCGCAGTTGGAACACGGCCGGCTGGTTCGCGCTGCCGCGCCGCTTGGGCGACAGGCTCGCGCCGCTCATCGGCGCGGCGCAAGGCGAAATCGCGATTACCGACACGATCTCGATCAACCTGTTCAAGCTGCTGTCCGCGATGCTGCGCCACCAGGCGCGGCATGCGCCGAAGCGGCGCGTGATCGTGTCGGAGCGCTCGAACTTCCCGACCGATCTGTACATCGCGCAGGGCCTGATCGCGCAGCTCGATCGCGATTACGAGCTGCGCCTGATCGACGATCCCGCCGACCTGCCCGACGCGCTCGACGACGAAACCGCGGTCGCGATGATCACGCACGTGAACTACCGGACGGGCTACATGCACGACATGCCGTCCGTCACGCAGACGGTCCGCCAGGCCGGCGCGCTGATGCTGTGGGATCTCGCGCACTCGGCGGGCGCCGTGCCCGTCGATCTGAACGGCGCGCTCGCGGACGGCGCTGTCGGCTGCACGTACAAGTATCTGAACGGCGGCCCCGGCTCGCCCGCGTTCGTCTGGGTGCCGAAGCGCCATCAGCAAGCGTTCGAGCAGCCGCTGTCCGGCTGGTGGGGCCATCGCGCGCCGTTCGCGATGCAGCCCGCGTTCGAGCCCGATCCGGGCATCGCGCGCTTTCTGTGCGGCACGCAGCCGATCGTGTCGATGGCGATGGTCGAATGTGGGCTCGACGTATTCGCGCAAACCGACATGCACGCGATTCGCCGCAAGTCGCTCGCGCTGACCGATGCGTTCATCGCGCTCGTCGAATCGCGCTGCGCGGGCCAGCCGCTCAAGCTCGTCACGCCGCGCGCGCATCATCAGCGCGGCTCGCAGGCGAGCTTCGAGCATCCGCACGGCTACGAAGTGATGCAGGCGCTGATCGCGCGCGGCGTGATCGGCGACTATCGCGAGCCGCACATCCTGCGCTTCGGCTTCACGCCGCTCTACACGCGCTTCGTCGACGTGTGGGACGCGGTCGAGGCGCTGCGCGACATTCTCGAAACCGAAGCCTGGCGCGCGCCGGAATTCGCGACGCGCGCCGCGGTGACCTGATCCGGCGCGCATCGCGCGATCCGCGCGACGCCCGACCGCTCGCACCGCCACGCACTTTCAACGGAGACAATTGTGAATTCAGGCCACATGCAGCCGCCCGGCGACGACAACGCGCCGCGCTGCCCTTTCGCCGGTGTCCATGCGCACGAAGCGCCGCACGTGCCCGTCGCCGAGGGCGACGACGCGCCCGGCGGCTGGCACCGTGCCCAGCTCGACTTCTCGCAGTCGATGAGCTACGGCGACTACCTGTCGCTCGACCCGATCCTCAACGCGCAGCATCCGCGCTCGCCCGATCACAACGAGATGCTGTTCATCATCCAGCATCAGACGAGCGAGCTGTGGATGAAGCTCGCGCTCTACGAGCTGCGCGCCGCGCTCGCGTCGATCCGCAGCGACGCGCTGCCGCCCGCGTTCAAGATGCTCGCGCGCGTGTCGCGCGTGCTCGAGCAGCTCGTGCAGGCGTGGAACGTGCTCGCGACGATGACGCCGTCCGAGTATTCGGCGATGCGCCCGTATCTCGGCGCGTCGTCGGGCTTCCAGTCGTATCAGTATCGCGAGCTCGAGTTCATGCTCGGCAACAAGAACGAGCAGATGCTGCGTCCGCACGCGCATCGGCCGGCGATCCACGCGCATCTCGAGGCGTCGATGAAGGCGCCGTCGCTGTACGACGAGGTGATTCGCCTGCTCGCGCGCCGCGGCTTTCCGATCGCGCCCGAACGCCTCGACGCGGACTGGACGCAGCCGACGCGCCACGATCCGACGGTCGAAGCCGCGTGGCTCGCCGTGTACCGCGAGCCGAACGCGCATTGGGAGCTGTACGAGATGGCCGAGGAGCTCGTCGATCTCGAAGACGCGTTCCGCCAGTGGCGCTTCCGCCACGTGACGACGGTCGAGCGGATCATCGGCTTCAAGCAGGGCACGGGCGGCACGAGCGGCGCGCCGTATCTGCGCAAGATGCTCGACGTCGTGCTGTTCCCCGAGCTCTGGCACGTGCGCACGACGCTGTAACGCGCGCCGCCCGCACGCGCGGCCGCGCTTCAGGGCGTGGTGCGCGCGAGTTCGTCGCCGGCCGGCAGCCCGCCGCGACGCAGCCGTGGAATGTGCCGGCGCAGCGCGAGCAATGCGACGAGCACGACCGTCATCGCGGCGGCGAGCATCGTCAGATACGCGTTCGCGCCGCCCGCCGAGATCACGTACGCGCCCGCGAACGCGCTCAGGATCGCGCCGGTGCGGCCGAACGCGACGGCGCCCGCGGTGCCCGTCGCGCGCACGGGCGTTGGATAGATGAACGTGCAGAGCGCGTACATCGTCGATTGCACCGCGTTCACGAAGAAGCCGTGCGCGGCGAGGCCGACGATCAGCCAGCCGGTGTGGCTCGCCGCATCGACGCCGAGCAGCCACGCGGCGCTCGCCGCGCCGCCCACGCAGCACAGCGCGAGCGGCCAGCGCGAGCCGAAGCGTCCGATCGCGAGCGCGCAGCCGAGCGCGCCCAACACGCCGCCGAGGTTGTACGCGGTCAGCCCCGAGCCCGCGACCGACACGCTCAGCCCCTGCGACGTCAGCATCGTCGGCAGCCAGCTGAACGCGCTGTAGACGGCGAGCAGGCACATGCCGAACGCGCACCACAGCGCGATCGTGTCGCGCGCGTAGCCCGCCGAGAACAGCGCGCGCACGCCGCGCCGCTGCGCTTCGTGCGTGCGTGCTTCGGCGAGATCGGTGAACGCGGTGCCGTCGGCGACGGGCCGGCCCATCCGCGCGAGCAGCGCGCCGAGCTCGCGCCAGCGCGCCGGATCGCGCGCGAGATAACGCGGCGATTCGGGCAGCGCGCGCACGAGCAGCAGCCCGAGCGCGAGCGGCAGCGCGCCGCCGATCCAGAAAAGGCCGCGCCAGCCGTACGCGGGCAGCACCTCGTGCGCGAACAGGCCGGCGAGCATCCCGCCCGCCGGCACGCAGACGATCGTCGCCGTCACCATCACCGTGCGGCGGCGCGCGGGCGTGTACTCGGCGGTCATCGTCGTCGCGGTCGGCAGCGCGCCGCCGATCCCGAGGCCCGCGACGAAGCGCAGCGCGGCGACCGCCGCGACGTTCGGCGCGAAGCCGATCGCGCAAGTCGCCGCGCCGAACACGAACACGCTGCCGATGATCGCCCAGCGCCGGCCGAAGCGATCCGCGAACAGTCCGGCACACGCGCTGCCGACGCCCATTCCGAACAGGCCCGCCGCGACGGCGGGCGCGAACGCGGCGCGCGTGATCCCCCACTCCTTGATCAGCACCGGAATTGCAAAGCCGATCAGCTGGCTGTCAAAGCCGTCGAGCACGATCGCGAACGCGGCGAGCAGCACCGCGACGCGCTGCATCGCGGTGAACGGCCCATGGTCGAGCGTCGCGCCGATGTCGACCGAAAGCGGCGCGCGGCCTTGGCGGGCGCTCATGCGAGCCTCCGGCGCGCGGCGGCCGAGCCGACGATGCGGCGGCGCGCCGCGGCGATACACGGGGTCGGGGTGTGCTTCATGTCGTCTCCTGAATGTCCTCTGGATCGGCGCGTCGCGCGGCCCCGCCTCGCCCGGCTTTCTTCGAAACCGTTCGCGATGTCGCGGGCAAACCCTGCGGCGCAAGGGCTTCATCGGCCCTGCGCGATCGTCGCTCGACGCCGGACGGCGATGTCCGCGCGATGAAACTTTGATCTAGCGCAAGGTCACGAATTTACGCATGGTAAAACTAATTTCGATTAGTTGAATTATTGGAAACCCCTAGCGCGGCTGGCATGCCGCCGCGGCGCGGCCGTCGAACGTCGAACGGCAAGCGCATCGCAGCGGCGCGCATCGATCCGCCAGACGAATGCGCGCGATGCAGGCTCGGGCGGACGACGCGTGCGGGAAGCGTCGCCTCGGCCGCGCGATCGATCGATGCCGCGGGCCGCGCGGCCCGCGCGGCCCGTCGTGACGCCGCAGGCACGCGCATTCCGCGCGTGCATCGCCGCATCGTCGTCACGCCCTCGCCATGTCACCGCCGACGCGCGATCTCCGTTCCGTCTCCTCGCGTCCGCGCCGTCACGCCCGCTCCGTCGCCCGCCGCGTCATCCGATCCGCGCGTCGATCAGCCTGACGAGCCGCAGCAGCGTCTGCGCATGCGGCGTCGCGACGCCTAGCTCGCGCGCGGCCGCGACCACCGCGCCGTTGATCGATTCGATCTCGGTGCGCCGCCCCGCGAGCACGTCCTGCAGCATCGACGGCCGGTGCCCCGAATGTTCGCGGATCGCATGCAGCACGTTCTCGCGCATCCTGCGCTCGTCGACGCCGATGCCCTTCGCGCGAGCGACCGCCGCCACCTCCGCGACGATCGCGAGCGCGAGCGCCGGCCCGTCCTCGCGTGCGCCGAGCTCGTCGACCGTGCAGCGCGTGAGCGCGCACAGCGTGTTGAGCGCCGCGTTGAAGCCGACCTTCTCCCAGATCGTCGTCCACACGCCGGCATCGACCGCGCAGTTCAGTCCGGCGCGTTCGAGCGCGTCGGCGCACGCCTGCACGATCGGGCGCATCGCGCCGTCCGCGCTCATCAGCCGGGTCCAGCCGGCGCCATGCGAGCGCACGTGCGCGGGCCCGACGAGATCGGCCGGCCACGTCGTCACGCCGACGAGAATTCGGTCGAGCGGCACGCATTCGGCGAGCGCCTCGACGTTGCCGAGCCCGTTCTGCAGCGTCAGCAAGAACGTTTGCGGGCCGAGCAGCGCGCGCACACCCGCGAGCGCCGCGCGCGTGTGCAGCGTCTTCGTGAACACGATCAGCAGCTCGGGCGGCGCGTCGGCGCCCGCCTGCACGTCGTCCGGCCGCAGCGCGGCGAGCCGCGCGACGCGCCGCTCGCCGCGATCGGTGTCGAGCCGCAGCCCGTCGCGCGCGATCGCGTCGACGTGCGCGGCATTCACGTCGACGAGCGTCACGTCGTGCCCGCCTTGCGCGAGCAGGCCGCCGAACAGCGAGCCCATCGCGCCCGCGCCGAGAATCGCGATCTTCATCGTCGTCATCGCTCAGAACGGATAGCGGCGCGGCGCCGTCTGCACGGTGATCCAGCGCAGATCGGTGAATTCGGCGATGCCCGCCTTGCCGCCGAAATGGCCGAAGCCGCTTTCCTTCACGCCGCCGAACGGCATCTGCGCTTCGTCGTGGACGGTCGGCCCGTTCACGTGGCAGATGCCCGATTCGATGCGCGCGGCGACGCGCATCGCGCGCGCGACGTCGCGGCTGAACACCGCCGACGACAGGCCGAACGCGTTGTCGTTCGCGCACGCGATCGCCGCTTCCTCACCCGCCACGCGCACGATGCCCTTCACCGGGCCGAACGATTCGTCTTCATAGATCCGCATCGCCGGGCTCACGCGGTCGACGAGCGTCGCGGGCATCAGCGTGCTCGCCGCCTTGCCGCCGCAGAGCAGCACCGCGCCTTTCGCGAGCGCGTCGTCGATGAGCGCGTTGCAGCGCTCGACGGTGCGCATGTCGATGACCGAGCCGAGCACGACGGGCCCGTTGCGCGGGTCGCCCAACGGCAGCGACGCGGCCTTGTCGGCGAGCTTCGCGACGAACGCGTCGGCGATCCGCTCGTCGACGATGATCCGCTCGGTCGACATGCAGATCTGCCCGGAATTCGCGAACGCGCCGAACGCGGCCGCCGCGACGGCCGCGTCGAGATCGGCGTCGTCGAGCACGACGAACGGCGCCTTGCCGCCGAGCTCGAGCACGGCGGGTTTCAGATACTGCGCGCAGCGCTCGGCGATGATTCGGCCCACGCGCGTCGAGCCCGTGAAGTTCACGCGCCGCACGGCCGGGTGCGCGATCATCGCGTCGACGATCGCGCCGGCGTCGGCGGGCGCGTTCGTCACGAAGTTCACGACGCCGCGCGGCAGCCCCGCTTCCTGCAGCGCATCGACGATGAGCCCGTGCGTGGCCGGACACAGCTCCGAGCCCTTCAGCACGACGGTGTTGCCGCACGCGAGCGGCAGCGCGATCGCGCGCACGCCGAGGATCACGGGCGCGTTCCACGGCGCGATGCCGAGCACGACGCCCGCCGGCTGACGCATGCCCATCGCGAGCGAGCCCGGCACGTCGGATGGAATCAGCTCGCCGCCGATCTGCGTCGTGAGCGCGGCCGCTTCGATCAGGCCGTTCGCGGCGAGCTGCACGTTGAACTGCGCCCAGATCGCCGACGCGCCCGTCTCGGCCGCCATCGCGGCGACGAACGCGTCGCGCTTCGCTTCGAGCGCGGCGGCCGCCTTCAGGAGCAGCGCGCGGCGCTCGGTCGGGCCGAGCGCGGCCCACGGCGCGAATGCGGCCGACGCGGCGTCGACGGCCGCGCGCGCATCGTCGACGGTCGCGGCGCTCGCGCGCGTCGCGATTTCGCCGTCGAGCGGATTGCGGCGCTCGAACGTCGCGCCGCCCGTGGCCGAGCGGCGCTCGCCGCCGATCAGCATCGAGATGTCCTGCATGCGTGTGTTCTCCTTCTGAATGCGTTCGGATGCTTCGTGATGCTCGGGAATGCGGCCGCGCGACAAACCGCGCGCGTCACGCGATCTCGACGTCGACGACGACGGGCGCGGGCGACGCGAGCGCGCGTTCGAGCACGTCGCGCAGGCGCGCGGCGTCGCGCACGCGCACGCCGTCGCAGCCCATGCCCTGCGCGAGCGCCACGAAATCGAGATCGGGCAGCGCCGTGCCCTGCACCGGCTCGCCGTCGCGAAAGCCGAACACGGGCGCGAAATCCTGCAATGCCGCATAGCGCGCGTTGTTCAGGATCACGAACGTGACCGGCAGCTTCAGATGCGCGGCGCTCCAGAGCGCCTGGATCGAATAGAGGCTCGATCCGTCGCCGATCAGCGCGATCACGCGCCGCCCCGGCGAGCCGAGCGCGACGCCGACCGCGGCCGGCATGCCGTAGCCGAGGCCGCCGCTGTCCATCGTGTAGAACGTGTCGCGGCGCGTGAACGGCAGATGCCGCTGCATCGCCGTGCGCGCGCTCGGCGCTTCCTCGACGACGACGTCGCCGGCGTCGCGCACGTCGGCGAGCGTTTGCAGCGCGAACGCGGCGGACATCCGCTCGCCCGGCACGCCCGGGCCGACGCGCTCGCGCGGCGCCAGCGGCGCGGGCATCGGCCGCGCGCGCGGCGCGGGACGCGCGAGCAGATCGCGCGCGGCGAGCCGCAGATTGCCGACGACCGCGTCGCCGACGGGCGTCCACGCGGCCACCGACGGATCGTCGACGAGCTGATGAAGCGTCGCGCCTTCGGGCACGTGCGGACCAAAGCCTTCGATGTGGTACGTGAACGCGGGCGCGCCGAACGCGAGAATGAAATCGTGGCCCGCGAGCCGCTCGACGATCCGCTCGCGAATCGGCGGCAGGAAGCCCGCAAAGAGCGAATGATCCTCGGGAAAGCTGCAGCGCCCCGACATCGGCGCGACGTACACGCGCGCGCGATGCCGCTCGGCGAGCCGCACCGCGTCGTCCCATGCACCCGCGCGCGCAACCGCCGCGCCGATCACGAACGCCGGGCGCTCGCTCGCGTCGAGCGCGTCGGCCAAGCGCGCGAGCGCGTCGGGCGCGGGCCGCACTTCGCTGCTCACCGCGCGCGCGGGCACGGGCTCGGCGGCGCGGTCCCAATCGTCGGCCGGAATCGACACGAACACGGGCCCGCGCGGCTCCTGCATCGCGACGTGATACGCGCGCGCGATCGCGGCGGGCACGTCCTCGGCGCGCGCGGGCTCGATGCTCCATTTGACGTACGGCTTCGGCAGCTCGGCCGCCTGCACGGATGCGAGAAACGGATCGAACGGCAGGATCGAGCGCGCCTGCTGGCCGGCCGTGACGACGAGCGGCGTCTTGTTCTTGTACGCGGTGAAGAGCACGCCCATCGCGTTGCCCACGCCCGCCGCCGAATGCAGATTGACGACGGCCGCGTTGCCGCTCGCCTGCGCGTAGCCGTCGGCCATCCCGACCGCGACCGCCTCGTGCAGGCCGAGCACGTATTCGAAATCGTCGGGAAAATTGCGGAACATCGGCAGCTCGGTGGAGCCGGGGTTGCCGAACACCTTGCGGATGCCGAACCGGCGCAGCAGATCGATTACGGCGTCGCGAACCGTGTACCGCGCGTGCGCCGGCGCGTCGGCGCGAAGATCGGGGGGCGTCATGCGGGCGTGTCTCCTCATCGTCGTCATCATCGGTTTCCACAGTATCGGCGGCACGCACATTCCTCGATACTGTATTTTCTGCAATAAGCCATTACGCGAGAGCATGACTTTCGACCTGCGCCAACTGCGCGCCTTCACGACGATCGCCGCGAGCGGCAGCCTCGGCCGCGCGGCCGACGCGCTGCACGTCACGCAGCCCGCGTTGAGCCGCATCCTGAAGCGGCTCGAGGACCAGATCGGCGCGCCGCTCTTCGAGCGTCACTCGAAGGGCGTGCAGCTCACCGCGATCGGCGAGGCGCTGCTGCCGCACGCGACGCTGCTGCAGCACGAGGCGCGGCACGCGCGCGAGGAAATCGACGCGCTGCGCGGGCTCGCGAAGGGCACGATCAAGGTGGGCGCGGTCGGCAGCATCGCGAGCCTCGTGCTGCCCGTGGCGATCGGGCGCGTGCTCGACCGCTGGCCGAACCTGCGCGTCGAGATCGTCGAGGGCGTGTGGGACCGGCTCGTCGACGCGCTCCTCAAGCACGAGATCGACGTCGCGTTGAGCACGCGCGTGCCGGACACCGACGACATCGTCGGTATCCCCGAATGCCGATGGGACGACGTGAGCCACGTCGTCGCCGCGCCCGACCATCCGCTGCGCGCCGCGCCCGCGCCGCTCACGCTCGCCGACACGCGCGCCGCGCGCTGGGCGATCCCGCCGCGCGGCACCGCGCCGTACGAGCAGATGCGCGCGGCGTTCGACGCGCAGGGGCTCGCGCCGCCCGACATCGCGGTCGAGACCCGCTCGGTGACCGCGCTCAAGAGCCTCGTCGCGCACGCGGGCTTCCTGAGCTGGATGGCCGAGCCGATGTACCGCGCGGAGCGCCGCGCGCACACGATCGACACGCTCGCCGTCGAAGGCGTCGCCGCGACCCGCACGCTGACCGCGTTCCGCCGCCGCCACGGCATCCTGCCCGGCCCGGCCGCGAAGCTGCTCGAGCAGCTCGCGCTGCTGACCCGCCAGCCGTTCTGACACTGTCGCGCCGGCGCGTCGCCGCCGCGCGCGTCGAGCGCGTCGTGCGCGGATTGGCGCGCCGCAGCATCGAAACCCCGCTCGATCGCCTTGACTTTCGCCCATCTCGATACGATCATTCGCTCACATTAAGAGCAAATGATCTATATGCGATTCGGCGGGCGCCAGCCGGCCGTCAGGAGACACGGGATGAGCAGTCCGTCCAACGCCGCGCCGGCGATCTTGCATATCGGCGTCGGCTCGTTTCACCGCGCGCATCAGGCGTGGTATCTGCATCGCGTCAACGAAGCGTCGCCGGCGCACGAACGGTGGCCGCTCGTCGTCGGCGACATCCGCGACGACATGCGCGCGACCCGCGAGGCGCTCGCCGCGCAGCACGGCGTCTACACGCTCGAAACGGTCACGCCGCAGGGCGAGCGCGCGTACGAGACGATCCGCTCGATCGCGCGCGTGCTGCCGTGGTCGATCGATCTCGCGGCGCTCGTCGACGCGGGCGCCGATCCGGCCTGCAGGATCGTGTCGTTCACGGTGACGGAAGGCGGCTACTACCTCGACGAGCACGACCGGCTCGACGCGTCGAACCCCGATCTCGCGGCCGACCTGCAAGGCGCGCGGCTCACGATCTACGGCGCGCTCGCGGCGCTCCTCGCCGAGCGCGTCGCGCGCGGCGCGGGCCCCGTCACGCTGCTGAGCTGCGACAACCTGCGCAGCAACGGCGCGCGCTTTGCCGCGGGCATGCGCGAATTCCTGTCGCGGCGCGGGCTCGCCGATCTGCTCGCGTGGTTCGACGCGAACGCCGCGTGCCCGAGCTCGATGGTCGACCGCATCACGCCGCGCCCGACGCCCGACGTGCGCGAGCGCGTGCTCGCGGCCACGGGCGTCGACGACGCGTGCCCGGTGATGGGCGAGGCGTTCATCCAGTGGGTGATCGAAGACCGCTTCGCGGCCGGCCGCCCGGCGTGGGAGAAAGCGGGCGCGGAGCTCGTCGGCGACGTCCATCCGTACGAGGAAGCGAAGATTCGCATCCTGAACGCGACGCACAGCTGCATCGCGTGGGCGGGCACGCTCGCGGGCTACGCCTACATCCACGAAGGCACGCACGACGCCGGCATCCGCCGCTTCGCGCACGCGTACGTGACCAACGACGTGATCCCGCGCCTCGCGCCGAGCCCGCTCGATCTCGCGCGCTACCGCGACGTCGTGCTCGAACGCTTCGGCAATCCGCACGTGCGCGACACGAACCAGCGCGTCGCCGCCGACGGCTTCTCGAAGATCCCCGGCTTCATCGCGCCGACGCTCGCCGAATCGATCGCGCGCGGCGTCGAGCCGGTGTCGACCGCGGTGCTGCCCGCCCTCTTCCTGCGCTTTCTGCAGCGCTGGGCGCAAGGCGCGCTGCCGTTCGCGTATCAGGACAGCGTGATGGACGCCGAGGTCGCGCGCGCGATCGCGGGCGCGGAGGACCCCGTCGCCGCGCTCGCCGCGCAACGCGCGCTGTGGGGAACGCTCGCCGGCGCGCCCGCGCTCGAGCGCGCGCTGCGCGCGGGCCTCGCGCGCGTCGACGCGTGGCTCGCGAGCCGCTGATCGGCCGCGCGCGTCACTCGGGTCAAATCGCCATTGGCACGGCGGCGAGCGCGCGGCTAAAGTAGCGGCTTCCTGTCGACGCACCGTTTTCGCCCATGTATCTCGGTATCGATCTCGGCACTTCCGAAGTGAAGGTGCTGCTGCTTTCGCCCGACGGCGTCGTCATCGGCACCGCGGGCACGCCGTTTACCGTCGAGCGCGCGCATCCGCGCTGGGCCGAGCAGCATCCGGACGACTGGTGGACGGGCACGCTCGCCGCGCTCGCCGCATTGCGCGCGCAGCATCCGCGCGCGTTCGCCGACGTGCGCGGGATCGGCCTGTCCGGCCAGATGCACGGCGCGGTGCTGCTCGATCGCGACGACCGCGTGCTGCGCCCCGCGATCCTGTGGAACGACATGCGCAGCGCAGACGAATGCGCGCAGCTCGACGCGCGCGCGCCCGATCTTCACGCGATCGCCGGCAACCTCGCGATGCCGGGCTTCACCGCGCCGAAGCTGCTGTGGGTCGCGCGGCACGAGCCCGACGTATTCCGCGAGATCGCGTGCGTGCTGATGCCGAAGGATTATCTGCGCCTGAAGCTCACGGGCGCGAAGGTGTCCGACCCGTCCGACGCGGCGGGCACGCTATGGCTCGACGCCGCCAAGCGCGACTGGTCCGACGCGCTCCTCGCCGCGGGCGGCATGGCGCGCGCGCAGATGCCGAGGATCGTCGAAGGCAACGCGCCGTCCGGCACGCTGCGCGCGGACGTCGCGCGCGAGCTCGGGCTCGCCGCAACGGTCGTCGTCGCGGGCGGCGGCGGCGACAACGCGACGAGCGCGCTCGGCATCGGCGCGACTCAGCCGGGCGACGGCTTCGTGTCGCTCGGCACGTCGGGCGTGCTGAGCGTCGTCGGCGACCGCTTCCGGCCGAACCCCGCCTCGGCCGTCCACGCGTTCTGCCACGCGATTCCGGACCGCTGGCAGCAGATGAGCGTCGTGCTGTCGGCGGCGAGCTGCCTGCGCTGGGTCTGCAAGCTCACGTCGACCGACGAGCCGGCGCTCCTCGCCGAAATCGCCGCGCTCGCGCCCGCCGCGTGCGAGAACGCGCCGATCTTCCTGCCCTATCTGTCCGGCGAGCGCACGCCGCACAACGATCCGTACGCGCAAGGCGTGTTCTTCGGGATGACGCACGGCACCGATCGCGCGCTGCTCGGCCATGCCGTGCTCGAAGGCGTGACGCTCGCGCTCGCCGACGGCTTCGACGCGCTGATCGCGGGCGGCACGCAGACCGACGCGCTGTCGCTGATCGGCGGCGGCGCGAGAAGCGCGTACTGGGCGCAGCTGATCGCCGACGCGCTCGGCGTGCGCACGCGCCGGCACGGCGGCGGCGAGACGGGCGCGGCGCTCGGCGCGGCGCGGCTCGGCTGGCTCGCGGTCGGCGGCGACGCGCGCGACGTGCTGACGAAGCCGCCGCTGCACGACGAGTTCGCGCCGCACCCGGCCCGCCACGCGGCGCTGCGCGAGCGGCTCGACGCGTTCCGCGCGCTGTATCGCCACGTGCGGCCGCTGTTCGAGCCGTCGCGCGAGCGGCTCGCTTGAGCGCGGTGCGCTAAAGTGCGAATTTTCCCGGCGCCCGACAGCCCGCCTCGCGCCCGTCGCGCGCGCCCGACCTGAGATTGCCCTACCGTGTCCAAGTCCTCCGAAAAACTCGATCTCGCGACGCGCGCCGCCTGGCTCTACTACGTCGCGGGCGACACGCAGAACGAAATCGCCGAGAAGCTGCAGGTGTCGCGCCCCGTCGCGCAGCGCCTCGTCGCGTTCGCGGTCGAGAAAAACCTGATTCGCGTGCGCGTCGACCACCGCGTCGCCGATTGCCTCGATCTCGCCGCGCAGCTGTCGAAGCGCTACGGCCTCGCGATGTGCGAAGTCGTGCCGATCGACGGCGACGCGCCCGACGCGATCGACCGCAAGCTCGCCGTCGCGGGCGCGCAGGTGATGGAGCGCTATCTGAACGAAGACAAGCCGATGGTGATCGCGGTGAGCAGCGGCCGCACGCTGAAGGCCGCGGTCGCGCAGATCGCGCAGCTCGAGCGGCCGCAGCACCGGCTCGTGTCGATGGTGGGCGCGATCGCGCAGGACGGCTCGTCGAACCCGTACGACGTCGCTCAGCACATCTCCGAGAAGACGGGCGGCAAGCACTTCCTGTTGCCCGCGCCGCTCTTCGCCGACAGCGAGGCCGAGCGCGCGCAGTGGTGCAATCACCGGCTGTACCGGATCGTCGAGAAGCTCTCGGCGGAGGCGGACGTCGCGTTCGTCGGCGTCGGCAACATCGGCGCGCACTGCCCGCTGTACGAGGACGGCTTCATCACCGAGCAAGAGCTCAACGAGATGGTCGAGCTCGGCGCGGTGGCCGAGATGCTCGGCCTGCCGATCGACGCGCAGGGCCGGCCGACCGTCGCGTCGACGAGCACGCGCGTGACGAGCGTTGCGCTCGACGCGCCGCCGAAGCGGCCGACGATCGGCTTCGCGGGCGGGCCGCGCAAGCGCGCCGCGGTGCTCGCCGCGCTGCGCGGCGGCTGGCTGTCGGGGCTCGTGACCGACGAGACTTGCGCGCGGGCCGCGCTCGCGGAATAACCGCGCCGGCCGGGCTCGCGCCGCGCGCGCATTCCGCCCGTCACGACGCGCGGGCCGCCGGAAAACCGTGCCGGCGCGCACGCCACGCGCCGACCCACGCGGGCACGAGTAGCGCGACGAGCGCCCACGGCATCGCGCGCGCGCCGAACCGCTCGAGCAGCACGCCGCCCGCGACGCCTCCGCCCGCGATCGCGAGATTCCAGACCGTGACGATCATCGATTGGGCGACGTCGGCCGCGTCGCCCGCCGCGTTCGCCGACGCGGTCTGGAAGATCGTCGCCGCGCCGCCGAACGTGAGCCCCCACGCGGCGACGCCCGCATAGACGACGGCGGGCGATTCGCTCGCCGCGCCGAGCAGCGCCGACGCGAGCGCGAACAGCGCGATGCTCGCGAGCGCGAGCCGCCGCAGCCCGTTGCCGATCCACACGCCGGTCAGGCCGATTCCGACGAACGACGCCGCGCCGAACACGAACAACGCCGCATCGATCCGCGCGCCCATCCGCGCGCTCGCGAGAAACGGCGCGATGTACGTGTAGAGAATGTTGTGCGCGAGCACATACGCGAACATCACCGACAACACGGGCAGCACGCCCGGCACCGCCAGCACGCGGCCGACCGGCAGCCGCCCGCCCGACGGCTGCCCCGGCGCATCGGGCAGGCTCGCGCACACCCACGCGATCAGCGCGAGCGTGAGCGCCGTCACGCCGGCGAACGTCGCGCGCCAGCCGAGCGCCGCGCCGAGCGTCGTGCCGAGCGGAATCCCGATCGACATCGCAATGGGCGCGCCGAGCATCGCGATCGCGATCGCGCGGCCGCGCAGCCGCTCGTCCACCATCCGGCTCGCGTAGCCCGCGAGCAGCGCCCACAGGAGCCCCGCCGCGACGCCGGCGACGAAGCGCGCGACGAGCACGAACGCGTAATGCGGCGACGCCGCCGTCGCCGTGTTCGCGACGACGAAGCCCGCGAGCGCGATGAGCAGGAGCGGCCGCCTGCGCATGCCGCGTGTGATCGCGACGAGCGGAATCGCCGCGACGATCGAGCCGATCGCGTAGACGGTGACGAGCTGGCCGACGAGCGCCTCCGACACGCGCAGGTCGCGGCCCATCAGCGGCAGCAGCCCGGCGGGCAGCGCCTCGGTCACGATCGTGATGAAGCCCGCCGTCGCGAGCGCGAGCAGGCCGGCGAGCGGCAGGCGCGCCGCCGCGCGCGACGGCCGCGCGAACGCGACGGATTGCGTCGTGCAGTCGCTCATGCCGCACGCTCCCGCGCGGCGCAAACCGCGCCGTACACCGCGTCGCGCACATCGGCGACGAAGCGTCCCGACATGCCCTCGTAGGCGGTATTGGTGAGCGCCACGACGCTCAAGCCGGCCGCGCGGTCGACGAACCACGCGTGACCATACGCGCCGCCCCAGCGCCACGTGCCGGCGGATTCCGGCGATTGCGCGGCGACCGGGTCGCGCAGCACCGAAAATCCGAGCCCGAAGCCGAAGCCGGGCGCCGTCGGCAGATCGGCCGCGCCCGGCTGGATGCGCGCCATGTCGTCGATCCGCGCGGCGGGCAGCCAGCCGTCGCCGCCGGTGCGCAACGCCTCGAGCAGCGCGAGGACATCGGACGCCGTGCCGACCATCCCGCCGCCGCCCGATGCGAACGCATGCGGATCGAGCGCGCGGGCGGGCGCGAAGCGGATGCCGACGGTGTCGGGAAACGGCGGCGCGATTTCGAGCGACGCCATGCGCCGGGGCTCGCCGGGCGTAGCGACGCCCGACGCAGCGACGCCCGACGCGTCGACATACGGCGTTGCAAGCCGCGCCGCGTCGTGCGCGTAAAAGCGCGTGTCGACCATGCCGAGCGGGGTCGTCACGAGCGCCGCCACCGCGTCCTCGAGCGGCATGTCGCACGCGGCTTCGACGAGCGCGCCGAGCACGTCGGTCGCGACCGAATACGCCCATGACGCGCCCGGCTCGAACTGCAGCGGCACGCTCGCGATGCGGCGCAGATTCTCGGCGAGCGAAATGCCGGCGAGATCCATGCCGTCCGACACGCCGGCGCGCGCATACGGGCCGTGCGCGTGCGCTTCGAGAAAACGGTAGCCGAGGCCCGCCGTATGCGACAGCAGATGTCGCGCCGTGATGCGCGCCGGGCGCCCGTCCGCCAGCGGCGGCGTGAACCCGGGCAGCCAGCGCGTGACGCTCGCGTCGAGATCGAGCTTGCCCGCCGCGACGGCGCGCATCGCCGCCGCCGACACGATCGGCTTCGAAACCGACGCGAGCCGGAACAGCGCGTCTTCGCGCATCGGCGCGCCGGCCTCGCGATCGGCCAATCCCGCCGCGCGCCGATACGCGAGCTCGCCGCGCCGCGCGACGAGCACGACGGCGCCGACGACGCGCCGCTCGGTCAGTGCGGCGTCGATGGCCGCGTCGAGCCGCCCGCCGAGCCCGGACAACGATGAAAGGGACATGGCGCTTCCTCATGCAGTGGATGAAGCGCTCATGGTAGGCAGCCGGCGAATGAAGAAAAACTAGGATAGAGTTCCTGACACTGCGGACATCGATGTCCGCAATCGGGAGCGATCGAATGGAGAGTCTGAGCGGGTTCGTCGTGTTCGTGCAGGTCGCGGAGACTCGCAGCTTCGTCGCGGCGGCCCGCGCGCTGGGCGTATCCGCATCGGCCGTCGGCAAGCGGATCGCGCGGCTCGAAGCGCGGCTGAACGTGCGGCTCTTTCATCGCAGCACGCGCAGCATCGCGCTGACGGCCGAGGGCGCGCGCTTTCTCGAGCGGTGCCGGCGCGTGCTCGCGGAAATCGAGCAAGCCGAGCAGGAGCTGTCGCGCAGCGCGCACGCGCCGAGCGGCCGGCTGCGCGTGAGCCTGCCCGCGATCAGCGCGCCCGTGCTGCCCGTGCTCGCCGACTTCATGGCGGCCTACCCGGACATCCTGCTCGACCTCGATTTCACCGATCGGCTCGTCGACGTGATCGACGAAGGCTTCGACGCGGTCGTGCGCGGCGGCGAGCCGCGCGATTCGCGGCTGTCGTCGCGGCTGCTCGGCACGTACAAGCAGGTCATCGTCGGCTCGCCCGATTATTTCGCGCGTCACGGCGCGCCGGACACGCCCGCCGATCTCGCGCGCCACGCATGCCTCCACTATCGCTTTCCGAGCAGCGGCAAGCTGGAGCGCTGGCCGCTGCGGCCCGCGCCCGGCGACGCCGACGTCGAGCTGCCGACGTCGATGATCTGCAACAACGTCGAGACGCGCGTGTGCTTCGCGTTGCGCGGGCGCGGCATTGCATGCGTGCCGGAATTCGCCGTGCGCGACGAGCTCGCGAGCGGCCGGCTGCGCACGGCGCTCGACGCATACGTCGAGCGCTCGCAGTCGTTCTACGTGCTATGGCCGTCGGGGCGGCACGCTTCGCCGAAGCTGCGCGCGTTCGTCGATTTCATCGCCGGGCGCATGTTCGCGTAGGCCAGGCGCGCGCGTTGTCCGCACGTCGTCGATCGGCCCGCACGGGACGAGCAACGGATTTCCCGCGGCGCGGCCGGCCGCCGGCCGCGAGCGAATGGAGACGCGCCGGCCGCGCGCGATCGGATGGCTCGCGCCCGTGCTCGTGCTCGTACTCGGCGCGGCCGATGCCGATGCCGATGCCGATGCCGATGCCGATGCCGATGCCGATGCGGATGCGGATGCGGATGCGGATGCCGATGCCGATGCTAGCGCTGGTGCCGATGCCGGGCCAATGCCGGTGCCGATACCGCCCGCACGTCGACACATATCCACGGATTTCCCCGAACCGGCCGCGCGAAGCCGCGCGCGCCGCCGCCCCGGTCGCATTTCGACACATGGATGTCCGATTTTGTCGGGCGATTCGTTTTATGGGCAACGATGCTGAGCGGCACCCGCCTGTTCCGGCGGCTCAGCGGGCGGCCGCGCAACCCGCCCGGCTTCGGCGTGCGAATCCCCTTCGGAGAACTCGATGAAAACAGGACGTCGACACTTCGTGCGCTCGGTCGCGAGCGCCTCGGCCGCGCTCGCGGCCGCCGCATGGTCCCCCGCGCGCGCCGCATCCGACGCGCCCGCGGCCCCGCTCTCGCTCACACCGGGCCGCTGGTCGCCGAACAACGTCGCGCGGCTGCGCGCGGTGCTCGCCGAGCACGGCTCGACGGGCGCGCGCTACCGCGCCGACCGCCGCCCGTACGCGGTGTTCGACTGGGACAACACGAGCATCATGAACGACTGCGAAGAGGCGTTGCTGATGCACCAGATCGACGGGCTGCATTACCGGCTCACGCCCGAGCAGTTCTCCGCGATCCTGCGCCAGGGCGTGCCCGACGGCCCGTTCGATGCGAAGCTCGGCTACACGACGGTCGACGGCAAGCCGGTGCGCATGGAGGACATCGCCGCCGACGTCGACGCCGACTATCGCTGGCTGCACGCGAACTACCGGGGCCTCGCCGGCGACAAGCCGCTCGACGAGATCCGCCGCAGCGAGCAGTTCAAGGATTTCCGCGCGAAGCTGTACTTCATGTACGACGCGATCTGCGACACGTATCCCGTCGAGATCGGCTACAAGTGGATCATGTACTGGTACGCGGGCATGACGCGCGACGAACTGCAGACGATGGCGTTCGACAGCAACGTCGCGAATCTCGGCGACGCGCTGCGCAAAGTCACGTACGAGAGCTCGCGCGTGCTGCCGGGCCGAGCGGGCGTCATCGCCGCGACGCACTTCCACGGCATCCGCATCCACGAGGAAATTCGCGCGGTGATGGACACGCTGCGCTCGAACGGCATCGACGTGTACGTCAGCACCGCGTCGCTCGACGACGTCGTGCGCGTGTTCGCGGGCCACCCGGCGTTCGGCTACGGCGTGCCCGCCGAGAACGTGATCGGCATGCGGCTCGTGACGGCCGACGGCAAGTACGTGAACGAATACCTGCCGGACTGGCATTTCAACTACGGGCCGGGCAAGACGGTCGGCATTCGCCGCGAACTGCAGGCGAAGAAGGGCTACGGGCCGCTTCTCGTGTTCGGCGACAGCGACGGCGACGCATGGATGCTGCGCGACTTCGACGATACCGCCGTCGGCGTGATCGTCAACCGGATGAAGAAAGGCGAGATCGGCCTCGACAGCCGCAAGGCGGCCGAGCAGATCGGCGCGAAGAACGCGCGGCTCGTGCTGCAAGGGCGCGACGAGAACACCGGGCTGATGGTCGCCGACGAGCGCTCGATCAAGTACGGCAAACGCGATCCCAAGCTGCTCGCGTGATCGCGACGGCGCGCGGGCGGCGTCGCGTCGCGCGCATCGCGCACGCGGCCTGGCTCGCTCGCGTGCGCTTCGGCCGGCGTGAAAGGCGGCGCCGAGCCCGACGCATCGCATCACGTCACGTCACGTCACGTCACGTCACGTCACGAACCAGCATGTGCGCCTTCGCCGTCGCGTCAAGCCGCCAGCGCGCGCTTCGGCTTGCGCTCGAGCGCGCGCCCGTCTGCGTCGAACAGATGGCAATGCTCGGGCTGTGCGCCGACGCGCAGCATCTCGCCCGCGCGATGCGTGTCGAGCGGCGGAATGCGCGCGATCAACCCGTCCGGCGCAACCGCCGACTCCGCGTACAGATACGCGGCGTCGCCGAGCGATTCGACGGCCATCGTCCGAGCGACGATGCCGTCGCCGCCCGCGACGCCGACCTGCAGATGCTCGGGCCGAATGCCGACCGTCACGCGCTCGCCAGCGCGCAGCCTCGCCGCATCGACGCCGACGCGCTGCGTCTCGCCCGTCGCGAAGCGCACGAGCGCGCCGTCGGCCGATGCCGATTCGATCGCGCCCGCGAGAAAGTTCATCTTCGGCGAGCCGATGAAGCCGGCGACGAACTGGTTCGCCGGCGCGTGATACAGCGCGTTCGGCGTGCCGACCTGCTGCACGCTGCCCGCCGACAGCACGACGATCTTGTCGGCGAGCGTCATCGCCTCGACCTGATCATGCGTCACGTAGATCATCGTCGTCTTCAGCTCGTCGTGCAGCCGCGCGAACTCGAGCCGCATCTTCACGCGCAGCGCCGCGTCGAGGTTCGACAGCGGCTCGTCGAACAGGAACACCTTCGGCTTTCTCGTGATCGCGCGGCCGATCGCGACGCGCTGCCGCTGCCCGCCCGAGAGCTGCTTGGGCTTCCTGTCGAGCAGATGATCGATGTGCAGGATCTTCGCGGCCTGCTTCACCGCGTCGTCGATCTCCTGCTTCTTCGCGCCCGCGAGCTTCAGGCCGAACGCCATGTTGTCGTAGAGCGTCATGTGCGGATAGAGCGCGTACGACTGGAACACCATCGCGATGCCGCGCTTCGCGCTCGGCGCGTCGTTGACCTTCGCGCCGTCGATCAGCAGATCGCCGCTCGTGATGTCCTCGAGCCCGGCGATCATCCGCATCAGCGTGGATTTTCCGCAGCCGCTCGGCCCGACGAACACGACGAACTCGCCGTCCGCGATGTCGAGGTTCACGTTGCGCAGCACTTCGTTGTCGTCGTAGCGCTTGCCGATGTTGCGCAGGAGCACGCTTGCCATGATTTGTCTCCGTTCAGTTGTGCGGCCGCGCGGCGCGCCATGCGCGCGCGGCACGATCGTTCAATGCGGCTCGACCGCGCCCGTCTCGACCCACTGCGCGACGAGTCCGGGCAGCTCGCGCATGTCGTCGAACACGCGCCGCGCGCCGATGCCGCGCAGCGCGCACACATGCGACGGCGACGCGTGGCCGCCGCCGACGAAGCCGAGCACCGTCATGCCGGCCGCCGATGCGGCCGTCACGCCCGTCGCGCTGTCCTCGACGACGAGGCATCGCGACGGCGCGACGCCGAGCGTGTGCGCGGCGGCCAGATAAACGTCGGGCGCGGGCTTCGGCCGCGCGACGCCGTCCGCGCAGAAGATTCGTTCGCCGAAGAAACGCTTGAGGCCCGTGCGTCGCAGCGCGGCGTCGACGTAATGCCGGCGGCTGTTGCTCGCGCACGCGATCGTCAGATCGATTCGCGCGAGCGCCGCGTCGATGCCGTCGACGACGGGCGCCTCGACGGCCGCCGCCTCGACGCTGCGCCGAATCGCTTCGACATCCGAATCGGCGAGCGCGCGGCCCGCGCGCGCGCTCGCGCTGTCGAGCACGCGCTCCGTGCGCAGGCCGAGGAGCGGCATCACGATCGGCCGCACCGCGACGCCCGGCCAGCGCGCCTCGAGCTCGCGCACGAGCACGTCGGCCGCGATCGCCTCGCTGTCGATCAGCACGCCGTCGCAATCGCAGACGAGCGCGCGCGCGCCGCTCGCATGCGCCGTCATTTGACCGCCCCGAACGTGAGGCCGCGCACGAGCTGCTTCTGCGACAGCCAGCCGACGACGAGAATCGGCGCGACGGCGAGCAGCGACGCCGCCGACAGCTTCGCCCAGAAGAGCCCTTCGGGGCTCGAGTACGACGCGATGAACACCGTGAGCGGCGCGGCGTTCGAGCTCGACAGGTTGATGCTCCAGAATGCTTCGTTCCACGACAGGATCACGAGCAGCAGCGCGGTCGACGCGAGGCCGGGCAGCGCCATCGGCATCAGCAGATAGACGATTTCCTGCCACGTCGACGCGCCGTCGATGCGCCCCGCCTCGAGGATGTCCTTCGGGATCTCGTTGAAATACGTGAACGTCATCCACACCGCGATCGGCAGATTGATCAGCGTGTAGACGATCACGAGCCCGGACACGGTGTCGAGCAGGCCCGCGTTCTTCCACATCAGATAGATCGGCACGAGCACGCCGACGGACGGCATCATCTTCGTCGACAGCATCCACAGCAGCACTTTCTGCGTGCGCTTGGCCGGAAAGAACGCCATCGCGTACGCGGCGGGCACGGCGAGCAGCAGGCAGATCACCGTGACGCCCGCCGAGATCAGCACCGAGTTCCACGCGAACGCGAAATAGTTGCTGCGCGCGAATACCTCGCGGAAGCTGTCGAGCGTCGGCACGAAGAAGAGCGCGGACGAATACGCCTGCTGCTCGGTCTTGAACGCGGTGATCGCCATCCAGAAGATCGGAAAGAACAGCGCGAGCGCGACGAGCCATGCGAGCACGCCCGGCAGCGCGCGCTTCGCGGCGCCGAGCGCGGCGGGCAGCCCGCCGCCCGCGCCGCGCGACGCGCCGTGTGTGGTCGATGCGGTCAGATCGCTCATGCTTCGTACTCCCCTTTCAGATTCCGCGCGAGCATTCTCACGAGGAAGAACGACACGACGTTCGCGAGCACGACGGCGAGAATGCCGCCCGCCGACGCGAGCCCGACGTCGAACTGCTGCAGGCCGAGCGCGTAGATCAGGTACGACAGGTTCGTCGTCGCGTCGCCCGGGCCGCCGCCCGTCGTCGTGTAGATTTCCGCGAAGATCGACAGCAGGAAGATCGTCTCCATCATCACGACGACCGCGATCGCGCGCTTCAGGTGCGGCAGCGTGATGTAGAAGAACATCGCGATCGGGCCCGCGCCGTCGATCCGCGCGGCCTCCTTCTGCTCCTGGTCGAGCGACTGGATCGCGGTGAACAGAATCAGGAACGCGAACGGCAGCCACTGCCACGCGACGATCATCACGATCGACGCGAGCGGATACTGCGCGAACCAGTCGATCGGCTGCATGCCGAGCGCGCGCATCGCGCGCGCGACGAGCCCGTACACCGGATGCAGGATCATGTTCTTCCAGATGAGCGCCGACACCGTCGGCATCACGAAGAACGGCGCGATCGCGAACAGGCGCGCGACGCCCTGCCCGTAAAACTTGCGATCGAACAGCACCGCCATCAGCACGCCGCCCGCGACCGTGATCGCGAGCACCGAGCCGATCAGCGCGAGCGTGTGCCAGATCGCCGGCAAGAACGACGGATCGGTTGCGAGGAAGCGGTAGTTGTCGAGGCCGGCGAAACCCTTGACGTCGGGATTCAGCAGGTTGTAGCGCGTGAGCGAGAACCAGATCGTCATCGCGAGCGGAATCGCCATCCACAGGAACAGCACGGCGACGGACGGCGTCACGAGCCAGCGCGCCGGCTTGCCGCGCGCGCGCTCGTCGGCGGCGGGCCCCGCATCGCCGAGCGGCGCCGAGTGAGCGAGAGGAAGACGTAAGTGACGCATGATCGGAACCACCTCTTTCGATGCGCGGGCGAGCGCACCGCCGCGCGCCCGCGTTGCTGCGATGCCGTGCGCGCCGCGCCCGCGAGGAGCGCCACGCCGCGCGCGCGGCGCTTCACTTCCGATAGCCGGCCTGGCGCACCGCGCGATCCGCCGCGGCTTGTCCCGCCGCGAGCGCCTGGTCGACGCTCATCTGCCCCGCCACCGCGCCCGCGATCGCCTGGCCGACGACGGTGCCGAACGACTGGAATTCAGGAATCCCGACATACTGCACGCCCGTGTACGGCACCTTCTTCAGCGACGGATCGTTCGGATCGGCGGTCTGGATCGCCTTCAGCACGAAGTCGGAGAACGGCGCGGCGGCCTTGTACTCGGCGCGCTGATACGTCGACTGGCGCGTGCCGGGCGGCACCGACGCCCAGCCCTCGTCCTTGCCGGCCATTTCGACGTATTGCTTCGACGTCGCCCACGCGATGAACTTCTTCGCCGCGTCCTGCTGCTTCGATGTCTTCGGGATCGCGAGCGCCCACGCCCACAGCCAGTGCGAGCCCTTCGGCGTGACGGCCACGGGCGCCGCCGCGAAGCCGATCTTGTCCGCCACCTGCGATTGCTGCCTGTTGTACAGCATGCCCGCCGCGACCGTCGCGTCGATCCACATCGCGCACTTGCCCGACGCGGTGAGCGTCAGGTTCTCGTTGAAGCCGTTCGAGCTCGCGCCGGGCGGCCCGTTCTTCTTCAGCAGATTCACGTAGAAGTTGATCGCCTTCTTCCACTCGGGCGACGTGAGCTGCGCGTTCCAGTTCTCGTCGAACCAGCGGCCGCCGAACGTGTTGACGACCGTCGACACGTACGCCATGTTCTCGCCCCAGCCCGCCTTGCCGCGCAGGCAGATTCCGTACGTGCCGCTCGCGCGGTCGGTGAGCTTGTCGGCGAATTCGGCGATCTGGTCGTAGGTCGGCTGCTCGGGCATCTTCAGGCCCTTCGCCGCGAACAGGTCCTTGCGGTAGAACGTCATCGAGCTCTCGACGTAGAACGGCAACGCATACAGTTGGCCGTTGTACGACAGCGAGTCGCGCGCCGTCTTGATCACGTCGTTCAGATCGTAATCGGCGGAGAGGTTCGTCATCGGCGCGAGCCAGCCGCGCTTGCCCCACTGCGGCGCTTCGTACGTGCCGATCGCCATCACGTCGAACTGGCCGCTGCCCGTCGTGATGTCCGTCGTCGCGCGCTGGCGCAGCACGTTCTCCTCGAGGATCACCCAGTTGAGCCGGATGTCCGGGTTCGCCTTCTCGAACGCGGACGAGAGCTTCTTCAGCTCGATCATGTCCGGGTTATTGAGCGTCGCGATCGTCAGCGTCGCCGCGTGCGCGGCGAGCGCCGACGACGCGAGCGCGGCGCCGGCGGCAACGCGTGCGGCGGCGGCGATGAACGGCTTTCGTTGCATGGCATGTCTCCTGTTTTGATTTCGTGTTGCCGCCTGTCGGGCAGGCTGCTTCAAGCGCCTTGCTGCATTGCGCACGCGCGCGCGTAGCGCGAGATCACGTCCCGGATGCGATGGCGCACCCATGCGACCGGCTCGCGCGCGAGCTCGCCGCGCCGGCATGCCGCGTACGCGTCGGGCAGCCATTGCGCGACGAGCGTCTCGGGCGGCGCGCGGCGCGCGAGGTTGTCGAGCAGGCGATCGAGCGCCGCCGCGACGGCGGGCTGCAGCCAGTAATAGCGAATCCGGTCACTGTAGCTGAACTGGCGCGCGAGCCGCTGCGCGAGCGCGTCGCCGCGGTAGTAAGGCGCCCAGTATTCGGGGCGCTCGCGCATCGCCGCGTCGATCACGTCGCGCAGCTGCGAGCGCTCTGACGCGTCGTCGAAGAGCGCATCCTCGATGTAAGTGAGCGCGAACAACGCCTCGCGCAGCGCGAAGGTCAGCGCCGGGCCAACCTTCAGGATCGCGAAGTGATCGCGCACGAGCGCGGCGAGCGCGCCTTCCGTCTGATAGTCGGTCGAATGCGCCTCGAACACGAGGCCCGGCGCGCGCAGCACGCTCGCGCCGAGCTCGGCCGCGCGCACCGGATCGTAGTCGAGCACGCGGCGATCGTCGAAGTCGACGCCCGGCTGCGCGACGATCGCGATCACGCGCGACCACGCGTCCAGCAAGCCATGTCGCGCGAACGCGTCGCGGTGCGCGGCGAGCGTGGCGCTCACGCTCGCCGCGCGCGTGACGTCGATCCGCGCGAACGCGCCGTCGTCGGCCGCCGCGCCGCCGCGCGCATGGCGCGCAGGCGGATTTGCTTCGTCATCCGGATCGTTTGCCGTTTCCGTCTGCGCCGCGCTCACCTCGCCCCCCGGCGTCGGCACTTCGGTACCGACCACGTAGACGGGCGACACGCCGGCGCCGGCCGCCGCTTCTTCGGCGGCCGCGCACAGTTGCGCGGCGCGCTCGGCGATCGTCGCGTCGGGCAGCGGCGCGGCGTCGTCCGCGCACGCCATGCTCGCGTCGAGATGAATCTTCGTGAAGCCGGCGGCCACATACGCGGCGACCATCGCCCGCGCCTCGCGCATCGCGTCGCGCGCGGCCAGGTGCCGCCACGGATTCGGGCCGAGATGATCGCCGCCGAGAATCAGCGCCTGCGCCGGAAAGCCCGCTTCACGCGCGAGCGAGTCGACGTCGCGGCGAAAATCCGCGGGCGTCATCCCGGTATAGCCGCCGCGGTGATTGACCTGATTGCAGGTGGCCTCGACGAGCAGCGGCGATTCGTCGGCGCGCGCCGCCTCGAGCGCCGCTTCGAGCACGAGGCGATGCGCGCTGCACACCGAATAGATGCCGCTCGCGCGGCCTGCGCGGTTCGCGTCGAAGATCTCGCGCAAGAGCTGCACGTGGCCGCTCGCGCGCGGACGTTGCGCGATCGCGTTCACGCCGCGCATCGCACACCCCGCTCGGCGAGAAAACGGTCGATGTCGTCCGGCATGCTGTTGCCCTCCATCGGCCCGATGCGCGACACCGCGAGCGCGCCCGCCGCGTTCGCGCGCATGAGGGCGGTCGCCACCGGCAGCCCCGCGATCGCGCCGGCGACGAACGTGCCGCCGAAACAGTCGCCCGCGCCGGTCGGATCGACTTCGGCGGTCGCGTACGCGGGCGCGGCGACGCTGCCCGTGCGGTCGAACGCGGCGCTGCCCGCCGCGCCGCGCTTGAGCACGACGCGCTCGAGCAGCGGATGCGTCGCGAGCAGCCCCGCGATCGCGCGCTCGGCGGGCTGCGGCCCGCAAAAGTACGGCAGATCGACTTCGCTCGGCAGGAACAGGTGGCACGCGTCGAGCAGCTCGTGAAGCGCCGCGCGCATCGGCTCGAAAGCGAGCATCTCGGCGCGCACGTTCGGATCGAACGAGATCTTCGCGCCGACGCGCGCCGCCTCGATCACGCCGCGCTTCACCGCGGCGATCGCGTTCTCGCTCGTGAGCGACGAGCCCATCACGTGGAAATAGCGGCAGCCGGCGAACATCGACGCATCGACGTCGGCCGGCTCGAGCAGCGCGCTCGCGCTGCCTTCGATGCTGAATACGAATTGCCGGCCGCCGTCCGCGCGATACGCGACGCACGCGATGCCGGTCGGCCGCGCGGCGCGGCGAATGCGCGCGACGTCGACGCCGTGGCCCGCGAGCCGCGCGACGATCGCGTCGCCGAACGCATCGCGGCCGACGCAGCCCGCATACGCGACCGACGCGCCCATGCGCGCCGCCTGATCGGCGAAGATCGCGGGCGCGCCGCTCGGGAACGGGCCGGCGAACTCGCCCGGCGCGTCGAAGCCCTGGCCGCGCTTCGCGGCGACGAATTCGGCGAGCAGTTCGCCCGCGACGACGATCGCGGCCATGATGTCAGCTCATCCAGTTGCCGCCGTCGACGTTCAGCGTCTGGGCGGTGATGTAGTCGGCGTCCGCCGAGGCGAGAAAGAGCGCCGCGCCGGCGAGATCATCGGGCACGCCCATCCGGCCGAGCGGCACCGCTTCGCCGACGAGCCGCTTCTTCTCGCCGAGCGGACGGTTCTCGTAGCGCGCGAAGAGCGCGTCGACCTGCTCCCACATCGGCGTGTCGACCACGCCGGGCGCGATCCCGTTCACGTTGATCCGGTGCTTGGCGAGCGCGAGCGCGGCCGACTGCGTGTAGCTCAGCACCGCGGCCTTCGTCGCGCAGTAGTGCGACACGAGCGCCTCGCCGCGGCGTCCCGCCTGCGACGACATGTTGATGATCTTGCCGCCGCGCCCCTGCTCGACCATGCGCTGCGCAACCGCCTGCATCAGGAAGAACATGCCCTTCACGTTGACCGCGAACAGGCGATCGAACACGTCCCACGAATCGTCGAGGAGCGGGCGCATGTCGAACAGCGCCGCGTTGTTGAAGAGAATGTCGACGCCGCCGAAGCGCTCGACGGCCGTGGCGACGATGCGCGCGATGTCGTCGCGGCGCGTGACGTCCGCCGGCACGGCGACCGCGCGGCCGGGATGCGCGTCGACGAGCCGCGCGAGGGAGCCGTCGGCCGGTTTCAGATCGACGAGCACGCAATGCGCGCCCTCTGCCAGATAGCGTCGCGCCACCGCTTCGCCGATACCGCTTGCCGCGCCCGTCAGGATCGCGACTTTCCGCTGCAGTCTCACTGGTGTCTCCGATTCGGATTCGTTATACGTCGCGCCGCCGGCCGCGAAACCGAGCGTTCGCTCACTAACCGATCATTTGCTCTGATTGCGAACGAATGATCGGCCACGAAGCCGGCACTGTCAAGACGGAAAATCGGTCTTTCGATGATGCGCCGCCGCATCGCGGAGGCGGGCGGCCCAGACGGGACAAGGCTTGCAGGGGTTGCGGCGGGATGTGCGGCGCGGGGATGCAGCGCGCCCGGATACGTTATATCATCACGCATCTCCCGCCCGACCGGTTCGCACGATGGCCTCGACCCACTCCCTCGCCGCCCGCCTTTCCCGCGCCGACGCGTTCGCCGCCGAGCACGGGCTCGCGTGGACGCCGCTGCGCCGGCAGGTCTACGAGCACGTGCTCGCCGCCGGCCGGCCGATCGGCGCATACGATCTGCTCGCCGAGCTCGAGCCGCAGCGCGGCCGCGTGCCGCCGACGACCGTCTACCGCGCGCTCGAGTTTCTCGTCGAGCACGGCTTCATCCACCGGATCGAATCGAAGAACGCGTTCATCGCCTGCTGCGAGATCAGCAAGCCGCACGAAGGGCAGTTCCTGATCTGCGAGGAATGCGGCGAGACCGTCGAGATTCCGGGCGGCGATCTCGCCAAGCAGCTGTCGGCGAGCCCGCCCGCGCACGGCTTCGAGGTGCACCGGCAGGTCGTCGAGCTCACCGGCCTGTGCGGGCAGTGCAAGACGAAGCACGCGCCCCACGGCTGAGCCGTCCGTTGCGTCCTTGCGCCGCGCTTTCCGGCTGTTTTTCCGGCTTTTCATCTCGTCAACCGAATCGAGGATCGACCGCATGACCCTTGCCGCCACGTCGCGCGCGCCGCTGCGCGCGCTTGCCCCTTCGTCGCGCCCGGCGCGCTCGCCGCTCACGCTTCGCTCGTCGCCGCTGCTGCGCGCGGCGCGCGCGCTCGCCGCCGGGGCCGCCGCGCTCGCGTTCGCGGGCGCCGCGTTCGCGCAGAACGCGGCCGTCAAGATCGTCGCCGCCGAGAATTTCTACGGCGACGTCGCGAAGCAGATCGGCGGCGCGCACGTCGCGGTGTCGAGCGTCCTCAGCAATCCGGATCAGGACCCGCATCTGTTCGAAGCGAGCCCGAAGGTCGCGCGCGAGCTGCAGCGCGCGGACCTCGTGATCTACAACGGCGCCGACTACGATCCGTGGATGGCGAAGCTCCTCGCCGCGTCGAAGAACGCGAAGCGCACGATCGTCGTCGTCGCCGAGCTCGTCGGCAGGAAGGCGGGCGACAACCCGCACCTGTGGTACGACCCGGCGACGATGCCCGCCGCCGCGCGCGCGCTCGCCGCGGCGCTCGGCTCGGCGGACCCCGCGCACAAGGCCGAGTACGACGCGAATCTGGCGAAGTTCGTCGCGTCGATGAAGCCGGTCGACGCGAAGGTCGCCGAGCTGCGCGCACGCTACAAGGGCGCGCCCGTGACCGCGACGGAGCCCGTGTTCGGCTACATGGCCGACGCGATCGGGCTCGACATGCGCAACCAGCGCTTCCAGCTCGCGACGATGAACAATACCGAGGCGAGCCCCGCCGACGTCGCCGCGTTCGAGAACGATCTGAAGAAGCGCCAGGTGCGCGTGCTGATCTACAACAGCCAGGCGGTCGAGCCGATGACGAAGCGGATGTTGAAGCTCGCGCAGGACGCGCGCGTGCCGAGCGTGAGCGTCACCGAGACGCAGCCCGCCGGCAAGACCTTCCAGCAATGGATGCTCGCCCAGCTCGACGCGCTCGCGGCGGCGCTCGGCCAGCGCCCGTAACGAACGTCTAGCAACGGCCACGACATGACCCACCCCAGGCATGCGCTCGAACTCGATCACGTGACGCTCGCGCTCGGCGGCCGCACGATCCTGCGCGACGCGAGCTTCGCCGTCGAGCCGGGCGAATTCGTCGGCGTGCTCGGGCCGAACGGCGCGGGCAAGACGACGCTGATGCGCGCGCTGCTCGGCCTCGTGCCCGCGCAATCCGGCTCGATTCGCGTCGCGGGCGAGCCCGTCGCGCGCGGCAATCCGGCGATCGGCTACATGCCGCAGGTTCGCAGCGCGCTCGCCGGACGCCGCGTGCGCGGCCGCGATTTCGTCGCGACGGCGGCGGACGGCCATCGCTGGGGGCTGCCCCACGCGAGCGCCGCGATCGCCGCCGACGTCGACCGCGTGCTCGAGCTCGTCGGCGCGACGGCGCTCGCGAAGCGGCCGCTGTCCGAGCTGTCGGGCGGCGAGCGCCAGCGCCTGCTGCTCGCGCAATGCCTGCTCGGCGCGCCGAAGCTCCTGCTGCTCGACGAGCCGCTCATCAGCCTCGATCCGAACCATCAGCGCGGCGTCGTCGAGCTCGTGCGGCGCGTGCAGCGCGAGCTCGGCATCACCGTGCTGTTCTCCGCGCACGAGCTCAATCCGCTCTTGAACGCGCTCGACCGCGTGCTGTATCTCGGCAACGGCGTCGCGGCGCTCGGCACCGTCGACGAGGTGATCACGAAGCCCGTGCTGTCGCGCCTGTACGGCTCGCCGATCGACGTGATGCGCGTGAACGGCCGCATCTTCGTGATGTCGGGCGACGTCGAAGTCGAGAAGCACGATCACGGGCACGAGGACGAGCACGACCACGATCATGGCCACGGCCACGATCACGCGCACGGCCGCGGGCATGCGCGTTCACACGGCGGCAGGCGCACACACGATGTTTGAATACGAATTCATGATCAACGCGTTCGCGGCGGCGGGGATCGTCGCCGTGCTCGCGGGCGTCGTCGGCTATTTCCTCGTGCTGCGCGGGCAGACGTTCGCGGGCCACGCGCTGTCGCACGTCGGCTTCACCGGCGCGACGGGCGCGGCGCTCTTCGGCCTGTCGCCGATCTGGGGGATGATCGGCTTCACGCTCGCCGCGGGCATCAGCATGGGCGCGCTCGGCGAGCGGCTCGCGGGCCGCGACGTCGCGATCGGCGTGACCCTGTCCGTCGCGCTCGGGTGCGGCTTGCTGTTCCTGCATTTCTACACGAGCTATGCGACGCAGGTCACGGCGCTCCTGTTCGGCAACGTGCTCGGCGTGAGCCACGCGACGCTCGTCGTGCTCGCCGCGATCGGCGCCGTGAGCCTCGCCGCGCTCGCGGCGATCGCGCGCCCGCTCCTCTTCGCGTCGCTGCAGCCGGAGCTCGCGGAGGCGAAAGGCGTGTCGCTGCGGCTCGTGTCGATCCTGTTCCTGTCGATCTGCGCGCTCGCCGTCGCCGCATGCACGCAGATCGTCGGCGTGCTGCTCGTGTTCACGCTGCTCGTCGGGCCGGCCGCTGCCGCGCAAAACCTCGCGGCGCGCCTGTCGACGGGCGTCTGGCTCGCGGCCGCGTTCGCGCTCGGCCAGGCATGGCTCGGCATCACGCTCGCGTACTACACCGACTGGCCGACGAGCTTCTGGATCACCGCGCTGTCGGCGGCCGTGTACGGCGCGAGCCTCGTCGGAAGACGGCGTCACGCGTGACGCGCGACGGCGCGCGATGACGCGCGCGGCAGCGCGCGCCGTGCCGTCACGCGTGGTGTCCTGCCGTGCCGTCGCGCGCCGCGCCCGGCCGATGAAAAAAGCCCGCACCGCTCCTTCGAGCCGTGCGGGCTTTTCGTTGCCGCATCGCGGCGCGCGATCGGGCTGGGCTTATTGAGCTTATCGCGCGCTCATCGGTTCATCGCCCCAGCACGCGCGCGTGATGCGCGATGTGATCGGCGATGAACGTCGAGATGAAGTAATAACCGTGGTCGTAGCCTTCGTGGCGGCGCAGCGTGAGCGGCTGTCCCGCCGCGCGGCACGCGGCTTCGAACACGTCCGGGTTCAGTTGCGTCGGCAGGAACTGGTCGGCGAGCCCCTGATCGATCAGGATGCCTTCGTCGAAACGCTTCGCGCCCGCGCGCGCGACGAGTTCGCTCGCGTCGTACTGCTTCCACGCTGCGCGATCGGCGCCCAGATAGCCGGACAACGCCTTCTCGCCCCACGGGCAGCGCGACGGCGCGGCGATCGGCGCGAACGCCGACACCGACCGATACACGTGCGGATTGCGCAGCGCGAGCACGAGCGCGCCGTGGCCGCCCATCGAGTGGCCGAAGATGCCGAGCCGCGCGCCGTCGATCGGCAGCTCGGCCGTCGCGATCTCGCGCAGCTCGTCGACGACGTACGAATCCATCCGCCAGTGCGCGGCCCACGGCGCCTCGGTCGCATTCACGTAGAAGCCCGCGCCGACGCCGAAGTCCCACGCGTCGGCCTCGCCCGGCACGCCCGCGCCGCGCGGGCTCGTGTCGGGCGCAACGAGCGCGATCCCGTGCTGCGCGGCGAAACGCTGCGCGCCCGCCTTGATCGCGAACGTCTCTTCCGTGCACGTGAGCCCCGCGAGGTAGAACAGCGCCGGCACGCGGCCGTGCACCGCCTGCGGCGGCAGGTACGCGGAGAACTTCATCGGCAGTCCGATCGTCTTCGATTCGTGCCGATAGAAGCGCTGCTCGCCGCCATGACATGCATGCGACGAAACGAGTTCAAGCATCGTTCTCTCCTGTCGACCCGGCGCCCGAGCGCCGAGTCCGATCCCGTTCAGAGCGGTTGGCGCCGCAGCGCGCATGTCAGCCGGATATCGGCCGGATATCGGCCGGACGTCGGCCGAAGCGAGCGACCGAGCGCCGGGTCCGGCCCCTGCAAAGCCGGGAGCGCGTCGGCGTCGGCCCCAGCCCAGCGCTTCGCGCGCCGCTCCCATCCGAAGCCGTCGCTCGGATGCCGAACGGACGCTGCGCTGACTTGTGCGCCGCGCCCGCTCCCATCCGAAGCCCGCGATCAATACAGCACCACCGAGCGAATCGATTCGCCCGTCTTCATCAGGTCGAAGCCGTCGTTGATCTTCTCGAGCGGCAGCGTGTGCGTGATCAGATCGTCGATGTTGAGCTTGCCTTCCATGTACCAGTCGACGATCTTCGGCACGTCGGTGCGGCCGCGCGCGCCGCCGAACGCCGAGCCCTTCCATTCGCGGCCCGTCACGAGCTGGAACGGCCGCGTGCTGATCTCCTCGCCCGCCGCCGCGACGCCGATGATGAAAGACTGGCCCCAGCCCTTGTGCGTGCACTCGAGCGCCTGGCGCATCACCTTCACGTTGCCGATGCATTCGAACGAATAGTCCGCGCCGCCGTCCGTGAGCTGCACGATGTGATCGACCACGTTCTCGACCTCGTTCGGATTGACGAAGTGCGTCATCCCGAACTTCTTCGCGAGCTCGACGCGCTTCGGGTTGATGTCGACGCCGATGATCTTGTCCGCGCCCACCATCCTCGCGCCCTGGATCACATTGAGGCCTATCCCGCCGAGGCCGAACACCACGACGTTCGCGCCCGCCTCGACCTTCGCCGAGTACACCACCGCGCCCACGCCCGTCGTCACGCCGCAGCCGATGTAGCAGATCTTGTCGAACGGCGCGTCCTCGCGCACCTTCGCGACCGCGATCTCGGGGACGACGATGTAGTTCGAGAACGTCGACGTGCCCATGTAGTGGAAGATCGGCTTGCCGCCGATCGAGAAGCGCGACGTCGCGTCCGGCATCAGGCCGCGCCCTTGCGTCGCGCGGATCTTCTGGCACAGGTTCGTCTTGCGCGACAGGCAGAACTTGCACTCGCGGCATTCGGGCGTGTAGAGCGGAATCACGTGATCGCCCTTCTTCACTGTACCGACGCCCGGCCCGACGTCGACGACGACGCCCGCGCCCTCGTGCCCGAGGATCGCCGGGAAGATGCCTTCCGGGTCCGCGCCGGACAGCGTGTAGTAGTCGGTGTGGCAGATGCCCGTCGCCTTCACTTCGATCAGCACCTCGCCCGCGCGCGGACCGTCGAGATCGACTTCTTCGATCGTCAGCGGTTCGCCCGCCTTCCAGGCGATCGCGGCTTTCGTTTTCATGCGTGTTCTCCGGAGAAATAACTGGGTTGAGTGTCCCAAAGTGTATCCGCATGCGCGGCCGGCCCGGCGGCAGCGGGTGGGAAATTGGCAGGAATCGGCGGAAAGTTGTCAGGGCCCGGCGGCCGTCGCGGCGGCCGTTCCGCTCGCGCCGCCCTGCGTGCGGCCGAGCGCGCGCGTGCGCCGGCCGAATGCGCGGCCCGTGATTGCACCCCAACTCGCGAATGCGCGGCCGGCCGTCAGCGGCGTGATCGGCACAACACGGCTGAACGGCGCAAAGACGGGCGAACGAAATGAACGCGGACGAGCGCCGCAGACGGCGAAGGCGCGCGAGCAGCCCGCGCATGCGCGCCGGCGATCAAGGGGCGATGCTCGCCGGACGAAGCGCGCATCGCGCCCAACGCCGGCCCCGGCCGCGCCCGCCGGCCGGACATGCTCGCGAGCGACGGCAATCGCGAGCGAGGCAACCGTGCGCCGCTACGCTACGCGGCGTGGCGTGGCGTGGCGTGGCGCGGCAAGCGATCGTCCCGACCGATGAAGTGGGTTAAGATCGGCGCGGTCTCGGCAAGTCGATGGTGAAGCAGCATGGCAGCGGAAATTCCCCTCCGACATCGCACGACGACCGTCGATGTCGTGATCTATCCGGGATTCAAGGCGATCGAGGCCGTCGGCGTCATCAACGTGTTCGATTACGCGAACGCGCGGCTCGCGGCCGCCGGGCTCCCGCCCGTCTACGATCTGCAGATCGCCGCGCCCGCGAAGGGCGCGGTCAAGTCCGACACCCTCATCGTGCTCGAAGCGACCAAGGCGATCGACACCCTCGCCGTGCCGGACACGGCGATCGTCGTCGGCGCGCGGGATATCGAGCGCGCGCTGCGCGACACGTCGATGCTCGTCGGATGGTGCCGCGACGTGTCGGGCAGGATCGGCCGGATGGTGGGGCTGTGCTCGGGCTGCTTCTTTCTCGCCGAGTCCGGGATGCTCGACGGCCGCCGCGCGACGACGCACTGGAGCGTCGCCCACACGCTGCAGGCGCGCTATCCGGCCGTGAAGGTGGAACCCGACGCCATTTTCGTGCGGGAAGGCAACGTGTGGACGTCGGCGGGCGTGACGGCCGGCCTCGATCTCGCGCTCGCGATGGTCGAGGAGGATCTCGGCCGCGACATCGCGCTCGCCGTCGCGCGCGATCTCGTGATCTATCTGAAGCGGCCCGGCGGACAATCGCAGTTCAGCGTGTATCTGGCGAGCCAGATGACCGCGCATTCGTCGATCCGCGACGTTCAGGACTGGATTCTGAATTCGCTCGGCGAGCGTCTGAGCGTCGCGCAGCTCGCGAAGCGCGCCGCGATGAGCGAGCGCAACTTCATCCGCGTCTTCGTGCGGGAAACCGGCTATCGCCCGGCCGAATTCATCGAAATCGCACGGCTCGAAAAGGCGCGCCGCATGCTCGAGCAGGAGGAACTGCCGCTCAAGACGGTCGCCGTGCGCAGCGGGTTCCATTCCGACGATCAACTGCGGCGCGTGTTCGTGCGCCGCCTCGGCGTGACGCCCGGCGCTTACCGCGAACGTTTCTCGGGCACCGGCGTACGCGACGCGGCCGCGAGCGAAGGCGCGGACTTCACGGACTGAAGCGCGGGCCGCGGCGAGCGCGGCGACGGTTCCCGGAATCCCGGACGGACCGCTCCCGGCGGCGCGCCCCGCGCCGCCGCCGTCCGGTCTTGCCGGCGGCGCGGCGGCGATGCAATTCGCGCGGCGCATACGTCGATTCGACGACGACGCGCGTGTCGCGCCGACCGGCATCACCGTCGCCGCCCCGCCAACGCAACCGCAACGCAACCGCAACGCACCGGCAACACCCCGGCAACGCTTGCGCGCCCGTGCCGAACCACCGATCTCCGAGCATGCTGCCGGCAAAAACGCCTGCGCCGCCGCGGTACCCCGGCCTTCCCCGCGGCACCGCGTCGACGCGGCGCACGCGGCGCACGCATCGCGTTCACGACAATGATCACATCGCACGGGCCGAATCGGCATCGCCGCCCGCCGCAGCGGCGGCCATATTCAAATGCCCGTGTCGAACCACGCTTCGGTCCGCCGATACAGATCGACGAAGCGCGCATGGCGTGCGGCGAGCGCGGCATCGTGCCCGGGCTTGGCGACGCATGTCGCGCCCGGCCCGAGCGCGACGAGCTCCGTCGCGCGCCAGTGTTCCGCGGCGACGCCGCCGAGCAGCGCCGCACCGCGCGCGGCGGCGTCCGCGCCGTCGACTGCGTGCAGTTCGACGTCGAGCGCGTCGGCCAGCAGTTGCCGCCAGCGCGGATCGACCGAGCCGCCGCCCGCAAGCCGCAGCGCGCGCACGGGCGAGCCGTCCGCGCGGATCGCATCGAGCCCCGCGCGCAGCGCGAACGCGACGCCCTCGAACGCAGCGCGCATCAAAGCGCCGCGCGAATCGCCGAGCGACAGGCCGAGCCAGCCGCCGCGCGCGGCGGGATTCATCCACGGCGAGCGTTCGCCCGTCAGGTACGGCAGGAAGCTGATCTGCGCGGCCGCGTGAGCGCCGAACGCATCGTCGTACGCGGCGCGCCAATCCGGATAGACGAGCCAGCCGCGCGCCGATTCGAGCGCGATCCCGACGTTCTGCATCGCGGCCATCGTGTAATAGCGCGCGCCGCCCGCCGCACGATAACGGTGCAGGCCCGCGCGCGGCGCGGCGCCCTGCGCGGTCAGCACGACAATCTGGCCGCCCGTGCCGGTCGTCAGCAGCGCGTCGCCGTCGCGCGCGAGGCCGCTGCCGAGCGCCGCGCACGGCGTATCGCCCGCGCCCGTCGCGAGCGCGACGTCTGCCGGCAGCCCGAGCGCGCGCGCCGCGTCGGCCGACAACGCGCCGCACCGCGCATCCGATGCACGCGGCGCGGCGAACAGCGCGCGCGGCAGGCCGAGCGATGCGATCAGCGCATCGTCCCAGTCTCCGTCCGGGCCGGCGAGCGCGGTCGCGCACGCGTCGGACGGATCGCTCGCGACGTCGCCGCCCAGCGCGACGCGCAGCCAGTCCTTCGGCTGCAGCGCCCAGCGCGCGGCGCGCGGCACATCCGGCTCGTGCGCGGCGAGCCACGCGAGAAGCGGCCCCGCCATGCCCGGCGACACGGGATTCGGCGACGCGGGCCAGCGCGCGACGAGCGCGGTCGCGCGCGCGTCCGGCCACAGCATCGCGGGCCGCAGCGCGCGGCCGCACGCGTCGGCCAGCACGACGCCGTGCATCTGCCCCGACAAGCCGATCGCCCGCACCTGCGCGCGCTCGTGCTCGGGCAGCCGCCTGGCCGCGTCGACGAGCGCGCGCCACCACGCGGCGACGTCGATCTCCGCCCAGCCGGGCTGCGGCGTCGCGACCGCATACGCGGCGCCCGACGACGCGCGCACGCGGCCGTCGCCGTCGACGATCGCGAGCTTGAGAGAACCGGTCCCCAGATCGATGCCGAGAAATCGCATAACGGAACATGGATTCGAATGAGCCGACGCCGATGATAACCGCCCTGCCCGGCCGCGCCCGCACGATCGGCATCCGCGGCCCGGATGCGCGTTCAAGCCGGCTGGAAGCGGCTCGTCGCGGGTTAACCCAGTGCGGCT
Source organism: Burkholderia sp. MSMB1498 (assembly GCF_001526245.1). Lineage (NCBI taxonomy): Bacteria > Pseudomonadati > Pseudomonadota > Betaproteobacteria > Burkholderiales > Burkholderiaceae > Burkholderia > Burkholderia sp. MSMB1498. The sequence continues at coordinate 2,341 of NZ_LOYJ01000071.1, read as the reverse complement.
TTCGCGCATCGCGCGCGGCCACTATGCCGGCCAGCCGATACAGACCATAAACCAGACGATATTTGGCGACGTCGACCGATCAATATTGAACGGCGATAAAACCGGGACACCCACTCCAGCCGCAGGCCCCCGTGATGAACGCACCGCTGTCCGACGCACGGCGCGCATATCGACGCAGCAAAGCACGGAATAGAAACCAGCGCTCTTGTTGCGATTCGTCAATGCGCATAACGTTGAACCATCTTCAAAACAAGATCATGGAGTGAGACAGATGCAATCGAACACGGTCCATCCGTGCGATGAGCTGCTGCCTTCCGGCAAGCTGCTGACGCTCGGGCTACAGCACGTTCTCGTCATGTACGCGGGCGCCGTCGCGGTGCCGCTCATCGTCGGCGGCGCGCTCAAGCTGCCGAAAGACCAGATCGCATTCCTGATCAGCGCGGACCTGTTCGCGTGCGGGATCGCGACGCTGATCCAGACGCTCGGCGTGTGTATCTTCGGCATCCGCCTGCCCGTCATCATGGGCTGCACGTTCGCGGCCGTCGGCCCGATGATCGCGATCGGCACGAACCCCGGCCTCGGCATCCTCGACATCTTCGGCTCGACGATCGCCGCGGGCGCGATCGGCATCGTGCTCGCGCCGATGATCGGCAAGCTGTTGCGATTCTTCCCGCCCGTCGTCGTCGGCACCGTGATTTCGGTGATCGGGCTGTCGCTGATGGAAGTCGGGATCAACTGGGCGGCGGGCGGCGTCGGCAATCCGAACTACGGCGACCCCGTCTACCTCGGCCTGTCGCTCCTCGTGCTCGCGCTGATTCTCCTCATCAACAAGTTCGGCCGGGGCTTCGTCGCGAACATCTCGGTGCTGCTCGGCATGGTCGCCGGCTTCGCGATCGCGTTCGCCGCGGGCCGCGTGAACACCGACGGCGTCGCGGCGGCGCCGTGGGTCGGCTTCGTCGCGCCGTTCCATTTCGGACTCCCGCATTTCGATCCGTTGGCGATCGCGACGATGGTGATCGTGATGTTCGTCACGTTCATCGAATCGACCGGGATGTTCCTCGCGGTCGGCGACATGGTCGAGCGGCCCGTCGATCAGGACACGCTCGTGCGCGGCCTGCGCGTCGACGGGCTCGGCACGCTGATCGGCGGCATCTTCAATTCGTTTCCGCACACGTCGTTCTCGCAGAACGTCGGGCTGATCGGCGTGACCGGCGTGAAGAGCCGCTTCGTCTGCGCGACGGGCGGCATGATCCTCGTGCTGCTCGGCCTCTTTCCGAAGATGGCGCAGCTCGTCGCGTCGGTGCCGCCCTTCGTGCTCGGCGGCGCGGGCATCGTGATGTTCGGGATGGTGGCCGCGAACGGCGTGAAGGTGCTGTCGAAAGTCGATTTCGTGCGCAACCATCACAATCTGTTCATCGTCGCGGTGAGCATCGGCCTCGGCCTCGTGCCCGTCGTGTCGCCGAACTTCTTCTCGAAGCTGCCCGCCGCGCTCGCGCCGATCCTTCACAGCGGAATCCTGCTCGCGTCGGTGTCGGCCGTCGTGCTCAATCTCGTGTTCAACGGGATGAAGGGCGAACAGGACGCGCGCTGCGACATCCGCCGCGCAGGCCGCGACTTCGACGGAAGGCCCGCCGATCTGCATTGAATCGACGGCGCGCGGCGCGCGGCGTGCCGCCGTGCCGCCGTGCCGCCGTGCCGCCGTGCAGGCAATCGAACACGAACGCCGCGCGTTGAATCGCCTCGCCGAAGTCGGGCCTCGATCCGATCATCGCGTGGCGATTGCACGGCGTACGGCGCCGCGCGCCGCGAATCGAACGACTACCCTGCTTCGTGAAGCGCGCGGCGAAAAGCCCGCGAGCAATCCGGTCTTCATGGCGCGGCTCGTTTCGCGGCGTTTCTCGTTTTCGCCCCATGCGGCAGTCGAAGCGCCGACCGAACATACGGGCGTGCCGCTTGCGCGCGCAGCGGCCGCGCCGACGTTGCATCGACGACGCGGCGCGACGGCGGCGGGAATCGGATCGCGACCGCCAAACAAAAACCCCGCGTTCCGAAGAACGCGGGGTTTTTTCATTCACGCGGCGACGCATCCGTCGCCGCTCACGCACCGCGCGACGGGCGAACCAACCGCGTTCGCTCGCCGAGCGGCGCGGGCGACCGCTTAGCCGGCCGTCGTCGCGCCGGCGGACGCGGCGGGCACGGCCGACGCCGCCGCGGGCGCCGCCGCACGTCCGTAGTCGACGGGCGCATCCGCTGGGCGCGGCGTGTCGCCCGCGCGCTCGATCCAGCCGCCGCCCAGCGCGCGGTACAGATCGACGAGGTTCGTCCAGCGCGCGAGCCGCGC
>NZ_LOYJ01000070.1:0-90980 GCF_001526245.1 Burkholderia sp. MSMB1498 | reverse complement strand
CCTTTGCCTGCATTATCGCTGGCTCAGGCCCCGGGCATTCCACTTACCCGACTGTCCGAATTTGCGCGGCCACCTCTCATCCAGAACCTCGCCTCGGCGCGTTGGGGCGGGTTGGGCTAGCGAATCGCTGCGAAACCAGTAGCCATGCAGGCTGCCATCATCTCGCGAGCCCAAGGGCTGAGTTTTTGCGAAGGTCGGAAAGTCTGGCGATGATTTGAAGTCGCCGCGAAGGACGGAGCGTGCCAGTTCCTCGAGCACAACTCTGCTGTCCACGCCACACGGGGGTGGACAGCCGTCCTTCGGGCAGTACCAGAGTTCCACGCGCTCGATGTCTGACGCGCCGGCTCTGCGCGCTTGCCAATTTGAAAAAATGGAATGTCCAACCCGAGGAAGCGGTCATCGACCGATTGGCGCGTGTTGCCCTGCGCTCAGAGTCAGGTTCGGGTGCGCTCTGTTACTCGTCTTTCAGAAACACAAGCTCACACACCATGACGATGTGTATAGGCTATCGATTCCGGGGGGGATGTCCATGCCGGCTTATGTGCGGGTGAGAACCTGTCACCTCAGACCACTGCGTTGAAAATAATGGTCCGTAGCACTGCCGGCTCTCAGGGCATCTTCGCTTTGTTCGAAGAGCAACTCCGACCATAACCTTCCGTCTCGCGTTAGCGCTAGCTTCCCCGAGTGTCGCTCATGTTCAAAGCGCATGAGCGTGCAAATACTTTGGTGCCGACGGCGAGACTCGAACTCGCACAGCTTTCGCCACTACCCCCTCAAGATAGCGTGTCTACCAATTTCACCACGTCGGCATTTCAATGCAACCGGGATGCACTAGGTCCCGTATCGCGACAGCCTTGCCAGCCAGGACTTAGGCACGGCATTGTATTGTGCACCAAGGGCATGTTGAGATAAGAACCCGCACGCCTCTCGGCGCAACCCCTCAAGATAGTGCGTCTACCAATTCCGCCACCTGGGCAAGGGGCGCAATTGTAGCGGCTAAATGAATTCTTGTGAACTGTCTCGCAGCGGGAAAGCGGGAAAGCGGGAAAGCGGGAAAGCGGGAAAGCGAGACGATGCGACCTGGCCATGCGTTCCGCAGCGGCGACGCGATTGTCTTTGCGTTGGCGACGTCGGGCGGAATGGCGGCATGGGCCGGAATTCGGGCCGCCGTCCGATCCATCGTCCACCTTTCGTCTTTCACCTTGTTCCGGTATTCATGAAGCCGGCAGGGAGCGCGTAATTCGACTCGCGTGTCCAGCCGGGCAACTTGCTCCCGCCGCTTCGATTCGTCGTGAAGTGTTCCGCCGCGCGAGCGCGGTCGCACGATCCGAGCGGCTCCTTGTCGCGACGTTCATGATGGGGCGGCTTCGGAGCGCAAGCTGCTGTTCTTGCGATGCACCGATGTCGGTCGCGGCGTAGCGCTCGGGTCGGCGGCTCGTCGGAAAGGCGCGTTGATTGATGCGGCCGCGATGTTCGCCAATGTCCGTTTCGCCGTTCCTTCGGCAGGTCGGTCGCGCGGCGATCAAGCCGTGCTCGGCAGGACGGATAGTCAACAAGGAGCGCGGTCGCATCGACTCGCGGGCCGGCTTCTCAATCGGCCTCTCGCTTGGCTTTTCGCTCGGGCTCGCTACGCCTCGCGCGCCTCGCACGCAGCATGTCGACTTGCGCGTCTCCGAATGTCCCCGCCGGTCTCCCGCCATCGTTCTTCGTCCGATCGAGTGTTTGTCCGAGCCTCCGTCGATACAGCTTTACATGTCAGGTAACCTGATATTAAATGAGCGTCGAGCCGCGTATCGCGACGATGTCATTGGAGAAAGATCGATGAGTTATGAAGGTCGCTGGAAAACCGTCAAGGTGGTCGTCGAGGGGGGGATCGCGTGGGTCGCGCTGAATCGTCCCGACAAGCGCAACGCGATGAATCCCGCGCTGAACGCGGAGATGATCGACGTGCTGGAGACGCTCGAGCTGGACGCCGAGGCTCGGGTGCTCGTGCTGACGGGCGAGGGCGACGCGTGGACGGCCGGCATGGACCTGAAGGAGTACTTCCGCGAAGTCGACGCCGGCCCCGAAATCCTGCAGGAGAAGATCCGCCGCGACGCGAGCCGCTGGCAGTGGCAACTGCTGCGCATGTACGCGAAGCCGACGATCGCGATGGTCAACGGCTGGTGCTTCGGCGGCGGGTTCTCGCCGCTCGTCGCGTGCGATCTCGCGATCGCCGCCGACGAGGCGGTGTTCGGCCTGTCGGAGATCAACTGGGGCATTCCGCCCGGCAACCTCGTCAGCAAGGCGATGGCGGACACGGTCGGTCATCGTCGGGCGCTGTACTACATCATGACGGGCGAGACCTTCACCGGCCCGCAGGCCGCGCAGATGGGCCTCGTCAACCAGAGCGTGCCGCGCGCGCAACTGCGCGACGAGGTGCGCGCGCTCGCCGCGAAGCTGCTCGACAAGAATCCGGTCGTGCTGCGCAACGCGAAGCACGGCTTCAAGCGCTGCCGCGAGCTCACGTGGGAGCAGAACGAGGACTACCTGTACGCGAAGCTCGATCAGGCGCAACTGCGCGATCCCGAGCGCGGGCGCGAGCAGGGGCTCAAGCAATTCCTCGACGACAAGTCGATCAAGCCGGGGCTGCAGGCGTACAAACGTTGAGCCGAAGCCTCACGGGGCGCCGCGCTTGCGACAGCGTGACAGCGTGACAGCGTGACAGCACGCCAACGCGCCAACGCGACACGCGGCGCCGAAACGAGACGGACTGGAGACAACGATGACCGACAGACGGATGTTGATCGGCGGCGCATGGCGCGCGGCCGAAGACGGCGCGACGTTCGAGCGGCACGATTCGGTGACGGGCACGCTCGCGTCGCGCGCGCCGGCCGCGGGCGTCGCACGCGCGCTCGCCGTCGCGCGGCGGATCGAATCGGGAATCTGCCACGTGAACGGGCCGACCGTTCACGACGAAGCGCAGATGCCGTTCGGCGGCGTGAAGCCGAGCGGCTACGGGCGCTTCGACGGCGCGGCGTCGATCGCGGAATTCATCGGGTTGCGCCGGATCACCGCGCAGACCGCGCCGCGCGCGTTTCCGATATGAGCGCGGAGGGCTTCGCCGTGTCCCGTCTTTTCTCCGATGCGCCGCGCTATCGGAGCGCGGACGTCGCGCGCGGCGCCGCGCACGTCGAGCCCGACGGCGACGGCTGGCGCATGCGCGCCGCCGAGCCGCTCGGCGCGTACCCCGAGCGCCTGACCGACTGCCTCGCCGCGGGCGCGCGCGATCATCCGGCGCGCGTGCTCGCCGCGCAGCGCGGCGCCGACGGCCGCTGGATCGAGATCACGTACGCGCAGATGCTCGAGCGCGCCCGCGCGCTCGGCGAAGGGCTGCTCGCGCTCGACCTGTCCGCCGAGCGGCCGCTCGCGATCCTGTCCGGCAACGATCTCGCGCATCTGCAGCTCGGCTTCGCGGCGATGCTCGCGGGGATTCCGTACGCGCCGGTGTCGCCCGCGTATTCGCTCGTGTCGACCGATTTCGGCAAGCTCCAGTACACGCTCGGCGTGCTGAAGCCGGGCGCGGTGTTCGCCGCCGACGGCGACGCGTTCGCCGCCGCGCTCGCCGCGGCCGCGCCGGCCGACGCCGCGGTGATCGTCGCGCGCGGCGCGCCGCCGCCGCGAGGCCGCCCGGCGCCGTTCGAGCGCTTGCTCGACACGCGGCCGCGCACGATCGACGCCGCGCACGCGCGCGTCACCGCCGATACGCTCGCGAAGATCCTGTTCACGTCGGGCTCGACGAAGCAGCCGAAGGCGGTGCCGACGACGCACCGGATGATGTGCAGCAACCAGCAGATGTTGCGCCAGACGATGCCGGAGCTCGCGCGCACGCCGCCCGTGCTCGTCGACTGGCTGCCGTGGAATCACACGTTCGGCGGCAGCCACAACGTCGGCATCGCGCTCTACAACGGCGGCACGCTGTACATCGACGACGGCCGGCCGACGCCCGAGCGCTTCGGCGAGACGGTGCGCAACCTGCGCGAGATCTCGCCGACGATCCATTTCAACGTGCCGAAGGGCTGGGAGGAGCTGACGGCCGCGCTCGAGCGCGACGCCGCGCTGCGCGCGTCGTTCTTCGCGCGCGTGAAGCTGTATTTCTTCGGCGGCGCGGGGCTGTCGCAAGCCGCGTGGGAGCGGCTCGACCGCGTGACGCAGGCGCATTGCGGCGAGCGGATTCGAATTCTCGCCGGGCTCGGGATGACGGAGACATCGCCGTCGTGCCTGTTCACGACGGGGCCCGTCACGGGCGCGGGCTACATCGGGCTGCCCGCGCCCGGCTGCGACGTGAAGCTCGCGCGCTGCGGCGACAAGCTCGAGCTGCGCTTCAAGGGGCCGAACGTGATGCGCGGCTACTGGCGCGCGCCGGCCGATCCGGGCGGCGTGTTCGACGGCGACGGCTACTACAGGAGCGGCGACGCCGCGCGCTTCGTCGATCCCGCGCGCCCCGAGCTCGGGCTGATGTTCGACGGGCGCCTCGCCGAGGACTTCAAGCTGAGCTCGGGCACGTTCGTGAGCGTCGGGCCGCTGCGCGCGCGGGCGGTGTCGGCGGGCGCGCCGTACGTGCAGGACGTGGTCGTCACGGGACTGAATCGCGACGACATCGGCCTGCTCGTGTTCCCGCGGCTCGACGCGTGCCGGCGGCTCGCGGGGATCGCGGGCGACGCCCCGGCCGCGCAGGTGCTCGCGTCGCCGGCGGTGCGCGCGCAGTTCGCCGGATGGCTCGCGCGGCTCAACGAAGCGGCGACGGGCAGCGCGTCGTTCGTCGCGCGCGTGTGCCTCCTCGATGCGCCGCCGTCGCTCGATCTCGGCGAGATCACCGACAAAGGCTCGATCAATCAGGCGTCCGTGCAGCGGCATCGCGCGGCGCTGATCGACGCGCTGTACGCGCAGGCGCAGGCCGATCCGCTCGCGATCGTCGCGTAGCGGACCGAAGCGCCGAGTGGAATCGAGCCGAACCGGATCGAATCGAACCGGATCGGCAAGTCGGGTCGCATGCGGCGCGCGCCGAGACCGCCTGCCCGGCATGCGCACCGATCCGTTCTTCGTCGGCGCCGCGTACCGGGCCGCGCCGTTGCGCGCACTCGACGGCGAGGGCTACCGGATCGTCGATGCGCGGCACCACCCGCGAGCCACGTTGGCGATGCCGCGCGCGACCTGCTCGCTGTCGAAGCGCACGGCCGTCTACGCGCGGACCGCGCATCTATGGAACGGCGCGCACGCGCGCTACTCGGTGAGCGGCGGCGGCGGTGGCGGCACGAAGCACGCGCCCGGCATCGGCCGGCTCGGCGCAATGGCAGGCATTCGCCAGCTGTTCCGAGCCCGCGCCATTCGTCTGTCATCCGAATTTTTCGCATGGAGCCGAAGATGAAATCCAAGCACATCGCGCGTCGCGTTCGCCTGCTCGCCGCGCCGCTCGCATGCGCCGCGCTGCAGGGCTGCGGCGTCGTCGTCGATTCCGCGCTGCCGCGCCTCGCCGCCGCGACGCCTGCCGCGATGACCGAAACCTGCGGCACGCTCGCCGCGAAGCTGCGCTTTCCGAACACCGCGTTCACGTCGGTCGCGACCGCGGCGGCGGGCGCGCTCCGCATCGCCGGCAAGCCGATCGGCGAGCATTGCGTGATCGAGGGCAAGATGAACGAGCGGGTGAGCGCGGTCGACGGGCAGACGTATGCGATCGGCTTCGAGATGCGGCTGCCGAAGGCGTGGAACGGCCGCTTCTTCTATCAGGCGAACGGCGGGCTCGACGGCAACGTCGTGACCGCGACGGGCGACATCGGCGGCGGCGGGCCGCTCGACAACGCGCTCAGGATGGGCTTCGCGGTGATCAGCTCCGACGCGGGGCACGGCGCGAAGCAGAATCCGCGCTTCGGCGTCGATCCCGGCGCGCGGCTCGATTACGGCTATCGCGCGGTCGATGCGCTGACGCCGATGGCGAAGCAGGTGATCCGGATCGCGTACGGCAAGGCGCCGGAGCGCAGCTACTTCGTCGGCTGCTCGAACGGCGGCCGGCATGCGATGGTCGCGGCGGCGCGCAACGCGGGCGAATACGACGGCGTCATCGCGGGCGATCCGGGCTTCCATCTGCCGAAGGCGGCGATCGGCGAGATGTTCGGCGCGCAGCAGTTCGCGCGGATCGCGACCGCGACGACCGCGTCGGGCCAGCCGGACCTCCGCAGCGGCTTCACCGACGCCGAGCGGCGGTTCGTCGCGAGCCGCATTCTCGCGAAGTGCGACGCGCTCGACGGCGTTGCCGACGGGCTCGTCGAGGACGTCGCCGCCTGCCAGGCGCACTTCGATCTGAACGCCGACGTGCCGGCCTGCGCGAACGGCGCGCGCACCGGCCAATGCCTGAGCGCCGCGCAGAAGCGCGCGCTCGCGAACGTGTTCGCCGGCGCGCGCAACGGCGCGGGCGACGCGCTGTACGCGAGCTTTCCTTTCGACGCGGGCGTGAGCGGCGGCAACTGGGCCGAATGGAAGCAGGGCAATTCGGTGACGCTCGATCCGGGCGCGGCGGCGTTCACGTTCACGACGCCGCCGCGGCCCGCGTCGGTGCTCGCGAACCTCGAGGCGTACGCGCTCGGCTTCGACATGGACCGCGACGCGCCGGCGATCTTCGCGACGAGCGGCGTGTACGTGGAATCCGCGTGGTCGTTCATGACGCCGCCCGACGAGGCGAACCTGTCCGCGCTGAAGCGGCGCGGCGGCAAGCTGATCGTCTATCACGGCACGAGCGACCCGGTGTTCTCTTCGAACGACACGACCGACTGGTACGCGCGCGTGATGCAGGCGAACGGCGGCGACGCGAGCGACTTCGCGCGTTTTTTTCGCGTCGCGGGGATGAACCATTGCTCGGGCGGGCCGGCCGCCGACCAGTTCGACATGCTGACGCCGCTCGTTGCGTGGGTCGAGGCGGGCCGCGCGCCCGACGCGATCGTCGCGACCGCGCGCGACGCGTCGAACGCGGCGCCGAATCCGGACGTGCCGGCGTCGTGGGGCGCGGGGCGCACGCGGCCGCTGTGCCCTTATCCGCGCGTCGCGCGCTACGACGGGGGCGACGTGAATTCGGCGGCGAGCTTCAGTTGCCGATAGCGGCGGTTCGCGCACGCGCCGAGCGCCGCGCGGGCGGGCGCGCGGCGGCCATGGGGCGCGTCCGGATTCGCACGCTCGAATTCTTGCGCGCCGCTTATAACGTGCGCGTCGGCGGGCAGCCGAGCGCCGCGTCCGCGACGGCCGCCGCGCGCATCGACACGATCGCGCCGGACCCGCCGGACCCGCCGATGTGAGGTTCGTCGAATGGGAAGCGTTGACGAGCGCGCTCCAGCAGCCGGCGCCATGGACGCTCGCCGGCACGAAGCGGGCGCCGATGGCGCGGGTCTTCGATTTTTCGAGGCCGTGACGCGCGGCTGCGGCGGAATGCGCATCCTTCACCGGGCTGGGCTGGGCGCGGTCGGCGCGTGAATGTCGACGACCGGACGACCAGACCAGCAGTCGACCTGGCGTCGTAGCGCTCCTTGCCGATATGCGTCGGCGCGCAGGTCGCGGAGCATCGGCATGACCCTCGGCCCGCGTTATTGGCGGCCAAAATCATATCGGCATGCGACATTGATTCTCGCCGATATTTCGACCACTCTTGAAAATCCGCGGCGAGGCGCTCGACTGTTTTGGGGCGATGCGATGCGATGCGATGCGCCGTCGCCAGTCCGTCGCGGGGCGAGGCGGCTTCCGGCCGAGACGGAAGCGGGCGTGCGGCGATCTCGCGAATGAGATTGTTCTCGAATTCGAATTCGAATTCGCCGATGCGACGCGCCAGTTCGCGTCGCGGCGGCGATGCGGACCGGCGCATGCGAGCCGGCGCCGAGCGGGGCCTCGGTGTGCTTTCCGCTTGATCGGGATTCGAATCGACGCCGCCGATTCGGAGCGGTTTCAAGAGCGGCTGGTGAGCGGCCTGTAATGCGCGGCGCTCGCCGTCAGCCGCGATGTCCGGCTCCTTGCGGGCCTCGAGGCGCGCGATGGCCGTCGGGCATCCGGTCCGGGCGTTCGTCGGGCGGCTTCCGGCGTGCGCGGCCACGCCAGTCACGCGCCGGCAGCGCGGGCATCGCCGTATCGTTCGAATCGACGCGGCCGACGCGGTCGATTTGGTCGATTCGGCCGGGCGGTCGCGGCAACGGAGTGCGCGACGACGCCGTCGGCTCCGCACGCCGGCCGGCGATTGAGCGCATCGATGCGCCGCCGGGAGCAACGAACGGCGATGAAGGGCGACGAACGGCGACGAAGATCGACGAGGAGCGACGAAGCATCGCAAGAGAACGCAACCGCAGCGCCGTCGGATGCGAACCGACCGTTGCGTCTCGCTGAACGTCGGCGCCGATCGGCGCCGCATTCGATTGAATCGGCAGAAGCCGCGCAACCGCACTTTCTACAGTGGAGGACCGCGATGAGTTTTCTGAACTACGGCACCCGGACGACCCCGCGCTGGACGATCGACCAGCCGATCTTCACGATCGTGCGCGCCCGTCAGGGCCGGCAGGCGACGTATGTTCCGGGGCGCCAATTCGGCGCGTCGTGCGCATCCGTGTTGCTCGGGCCCGATCTGAAGATGCCCGGCCAGGGGCGTCACAACCCGCCGCAAGTGGGCGGCGCGCCGTGGGACGTCGTGATGGCGGGCGGCCCGGCGCTGACGTTCGTTCAGGACGAGAACCCGAGCTACCGGCCGTGGGTGCGCGGGCACCTGATCAACGGCGGCTGGGGCGGCTCGGGCCGGGACTGGCGCAATCTCACGCCGCTGACTCATTCGGCCAACATGAATCACAAGACGGTCGAGACGTACATCAACAACTTTCTGGAACTGAGCCGCCAGTACGAGGCGAGCGGCCGGCGCGACGCGTGGTACGGCGTTTACTACTGCGTCCAGTGCGCGGCGGACCCGTTCGCGTTGAATCCCGGCGCGACCGATCTGTACACGTATGCGCCGAGCTTCATCCGGATCGGCTGGCGCGCGGTGCGTATCGACAAGCCGGTCGGCGGCAGCACGGCGCTCGGCGTGGCCCAGCTGGCGGTCAACGAATTGACGGCCGGCGCGCTGAATGCTGCGCCGGTGCTTCCGTTTGCCCCGCCGGCGCGCGCGTGGGGACCGAGTCCGACGCTGCCGCTCGGCGAGCGCCCGGGCGATCCGGTGCTCGGCTCGTTTCCGGGCGACTGCCCGCCCGCGGCCGGGAACGGCTTCGACGGCTGGGTCGAGGTCCATCAGGGGTAGCCCGCGCGCCGCTTCACCTTCGCCTCCGCCGTCGCCGTCGCCGCCGTCGCCGTCGCCGCCGCGATCAGGTCGCGATCAGGCCACGAACGGGCTACGAATGGGCTACGAATGAGCCACGCGCGGCGGCGGCCGCACGACCGGCGCCTTACTTCGACACCGACCGCCATGCCGCGACGGCGAGCTCGTCCCGATACTTGACGGGCGTCGCCTTGACCCGGCCGCTCAGCCACGCGCGACAGTAATTCTCCGATTGGCCGACGATCAGCGACGGCAGCAGTTCGGCCGGCCATTGCGCCATCTCGTCGCGCCCCGGCGCCTGCGCGAACCAGGCGAGCACGCGGCGATTGCGCGAGCGGTTCTTTTCGGCCAGCTCGTCGGCGCGCGGCCCCGACGCGACCGCCGTGCGCGCCATGAACTGGAACCGCGCGAACTCGGGCTGCGCGCTGACCCAGTCGACATAGCTGTGGACGAGCGCGGTGACGCCTTCCCGCGCGGTCGTCGCGCGCCCGAGATAGTCGGCGAGCAGTTGCGCCTGATCTTCGATCGCGCACAGGAAGAGCGCGGCGATCAGCCCGTCCTTGTTGCCGAAGTGGTGATAGATGTTGCCGACGCTGGTGTCGCAGCGCTCGCGGATCATCTCGATCGTCGTCGGTTCGAGCCCGTGGTCGTTGAAGCAGGCGAGCGAGGTCGCGAGGATCGTGCGCTTCAGGGTGGCGCGGCGGCCGGGAAACTGCCGCGTCAGGATGTCGAGGGTAGGCAAGCTGGGTCGCGAAGGAAAAACGAGGGTCACGCAATGGTACCTTGACGCCGGTCGCGGAAACAGAATATTCTTCCGCAACAGAACATTGTTCTGTTTTGCCGATACAGGAGACGACATGAGCCAGGTTCTCGATATGTTCAACGCGGCCGGGGCCGCGCAATTCAGCAAGATGGTTTGCCAGATGGCGCCGTATTTCGGCACGATCGAGCCGGAGGTCGTCGGGTTGCAGCCGGGGCGCGCAGAGGCGAAGGTCGGCTTCCGGCGCGAGATCACCAATCACATCGGCACGGTCCATGCGATCGCGCTGTGCAACGCGGCCGAGCTGGTCGCGGGGCTGATGACCCAGGTGTCGATTTCGGACGGCCTGCGCTGGATTCCGAAGGGCATGACCGTCGAATACCTGGCGAAGGCGAAGACCGACGTGACGGCCGTGGCCGACGGCGCGGCCGTCGACTGGCAGAGCGAAGGCGACAAGATCGTGCCGGTCGAGATCACCGACGCCGACGGCAACACCGTGTTCACCGCGCGGATCACGATGAACATCAAGGCCTGACGCTTCCGGCGCCGCGCGGGGCGCCTGCGCCTGCGGCGCGAAGGCGCTCCGCGCGGCTCGCTGCAACGAATTTTGACCGGGTATCATCCGATCATATGATCAACGCCCGACCAACAAGGAGACTGCAGTGAGAAGGAAAACCGACAAACTGTTGCCGATCAGCGCGGCTGCGATGGTGATGGCCGTTGCCGCGACTCATGCGATGGCCGACCAGGTCGTGAAGATCGGCAGCGCCGAGCCTTTGACGGGGGGCATCGCCCACCTCGGCAAGGACAACGAGAACGGCGCGCGCCTCGCGATCGAGGAGATCAACGCGAAGGGCCTCACGATCGGCGGCCAGAAGATCACGCTCCAGCTCGACGCGCAGGACGACGCGGCCGACCCGCGCACCGCGACGCAAGTCGCGCAGAAGCTCGTCGACGACAAGGTCGCCGCAGTCGTCGGCCACCTGAATTCGGGCACGTCGATCCCGGCGTCGAAGATCTACAGCGACGCGGGCATCGTGCAGATCTCGCCGTCGGCGACGAACCCGGCCTACACGCAGCAAGGTTTCAAGACGACGTACCGCGTCGTCGCGACCGACGCGCAGCAAGGCCCGGCGCTCGCGAACTACGCGCATTCGAAGGGGATCAAGACGGTCGCCATCGTCGACGATTCGACGGCGTACGGCCAGGGGCTCGCGAACGAATTCGAGAAGCGGGCGAAGGCGCTCGGCCTGAAGGTGCTGTCGCACGACGCGACGAACGACAAGGCGGTCGATTTCCGCGCGATCCTGACGAAGATCAAGGGCACGAATCCCGACGCGATCATGTACGGCGGCATGGACGCGACGGGCGGCCCGTTCGCGAAGCAGGCGAAGCAACTCGGCCTGCGCGCGAAGGTTTTCTCGGGCGACGGCGTGTGCACCGAGCAGTTGCCCGCGCTCGCGGGCGCCGCGGCCGACAACGTCGTGTGCTCGCAAGCGGGCGCGGCGCTCGAGAAGATGCCGGGCGGCGCGGCGTTCCAGGCGAAGTACGAGAAGCGCTTCAACCAGCCGATCCGCTTCGACGCGCCGTTCACGTACGACGCGGTGTACATCGTCGTCGATGCGATGAGGCGCGCGAACTCGACCGATCCGGCGAAGATTCTCGCCGTGATGCCGAAGACGAACTATACGGGCGTGATCGGCACGACGGTCTTCGATGCGAAGGGCGACCTGCAGCACGGCGTGATTTCGCTGTACGACTTCAAGGGCGGCAAGAAGACCTTCCTCGATCAGGTCACGATGTAGTTGAGCCGCGCGGCGGCGTTGGCCGCCGGGTTTGCCGGCGGCACGAAACGGGCGGGCACCGGACGTGGCGCCCGCCCGTTTTTTCATCTGGCGGGCGGGGCGAAGAGGATGCGCCGCCGACGCGCAACCACGCCGATCGACGCCGCCGTCAAGGGGCGCGCACATTCGTTCGACGCCTTGCGGCCGGCCACCCGCTTCGTCGGTGCCGCGCGCGCCGTGACCGCGAAAATCGCGAAGCCGCGTGTCGGGCGGAGCGCGAAGCGACGGCGGCCGCGCACGTCGACGGCATCGCGCGGGCCTGGGCCGGCCGCATCCGGACCCCGCACGGCGGGCTCTCGGCTCGCCGGACGGGCGTCGGCGCGCATCGATTTGATCTGAAGCCCCTTCGGCGAACCAGGCCGCACCGCTTTCTTCTCGGGACCGGTATCATCTGAGCTATTTGTCTTGGCGAAACCGTGCGGGGGATTGGCGTCGTGCATGTCGGTGAGCGTTTCAACAGCATTACCCATCTCGTGGGCGCGGTGTTGTCGGTAGCGGGGCTCGCCACGCTGGTGACGATGGGCGCCCTCGACGGCGACGCATACAAGGTGGTGAGCTTCAGCGTGTACGGCGCGATGCTGTGCGTGCTCTACGCGATCTCGACGCTCTACCACAGCGTGCGCGGCCCGCGCCTGAAAGCCATTCTGCAGAAGTGCGATCATTCGGCGATCTATTTGCTGATCGCAGGCAGCTACACCCCGTTCACGCTGGTCACGCTGCGCGGGCCGTGGGGGTGGTCGCTGTTCGGCGTGAGCTGGGGGCTCGCCGCGCTCGGCATCGTGCAGGAGCTCACGCTCGGACGGCGCACGCGCAGCATTTCGATGGCGCTGTACGTCCTGATGGGTTGGCTCGCGCTCGTCGCGATCCGCCCGCTGATCCACGCGCTTCCTGCGGCGGGAACGGCGTGGCTCGTCGCGGGCGGCGTCATCTATAGCGCCGGCATCTACTTCTTCATCAACGACGAGCGCATCCGTCACGGGCACGGCATCTGGCATCTGTTCGTTCTGGCGGGCAGCCTGTGCCAGTTCGTCAGCGTTGCGGGCTACGTCGCGTGACGCGAAGCGGGGCGCCCGATCGCCGATTTGCCGGCGCGTGCGGCTCGTTCGGCTCGTGCGGCTCGTTCGGCTTGTGCGGCTCGTGCGGCTCGTGCGGGCGCCGCCGCGCTCGGTTCACCCGCCATGAACGCCGATAACGTCCTCGTGCACGTTCCATCCGCCTTCCACGTGCGTTTTCGCCGCGCCGTCGCGACCCAGTGAAGCGTGAAGCCCTGTGATCTGCGCGGCGGCGTGACGTCCCATATCGGCGATTCCGCTTGCGGCCAGCCGGTTTTGCCAAATGGACTGATCGCCGTTCCGAGCGGCCTCGGTTTCCATCCGGCATAGCTCGGTCAGGTTCTCGCTCGTCATCGGCTGCTCGCGCAATTCCGCCATCGCCGGATTGTCGTGCGCCGCGTCGACCAACGCCGGCGACGCACCGGTCGTGGCGGCAAACGCCGCAGCCGCGGCGTTCTGGAGTTCGCCGACGGTGCCTCTCTTGGCAAGCGGCATCAGTCCGCTCAGCGCGCCGTCCGATTGCTTGCGTTGAATCTGATGCGCCGGTGCTTTCGAATCAGCGTTCGTCCTGGAATTCGAATCGGTGGCGGATACCGACGTGACCGACGATCCGCCGCTTGTTGAAATACTCGAGCCCATGCCATCTCCTTGATTGTGTCGCCTGCCGTCGCGCAGCGACAGATATGGTGTTGCGAGTATCGCCGGGGGGCGCAGATCGATTCGCCGTGCCGGAAGTCACGTCGCGAAACGCGAACATCCTGACGCGATCAGATATGGCGGGATGGGCTCACTGGCGGGACCGCTCGCGAAGCAGCGAGACAGCGAAGCGGTAAGGCGACGAAGCGGTAAAGCAGTAAAGCGATAAAGCAGTAAAGCAATGAAGCAATGAAGCAGCCCGAGCGGCGCGCGAAGGTTTTCTCGAGCGACGGCGTGTACGCCGAGCAGCCGTGCGCGCATGCGTGCGTCGCGGCCAAGAACGTCGTGTGCCCGCAAGCGGGCCGAACCCCGCGGCGTCGAGCTTCCGTACGACACGTTTCAACGAGCCTTACGCGTCTCCGGTTTTGGGAAAGGCGAACGCACACCTGCGTGCGTCGGCATCGCGCGATCGAGATATCGATGGATTCCCGCGAGCCGCGGATACGAAAACGACGTTCTCGAGCGCCGTCCGCAGACGCGCGCCCGGAACGCCGAAGCAACGGCCTCGTGAATCGCCCCGTTCGCCATGACGCCGGCGGGCGAGCGGGACGACTGGAGCGGTGTAACCTCGAGCCTTGCCGACGTTATTGCGGCAATGCCGTGGCGCGGAAGCCGATCGGGCCCTCGCCGCTGTAGGTCATGGTGCCGTGGAACGTGTTGCCGTTGTCGCCGGAGGTGATGTAGAGCTCGACGACGTTTTGGCCCGAGCGGCAGCCGAGCAGCCAGACGCCGCCCGGATGCCACGGAGCGGACGTGCCGCCCCACTGATTCTCGACCGCGTAGTTGTTGCCCGTGACCGCATTCCCCTTGAAGCCGATCGGGCCCTCGCCGGCATAGGTCATGTTCCCGTTCAGGGTCTTGCCGTTGTCCGTCGAGCCGATGCTCACCGCGACGACGGCCTGGTCACGCGCGCCGATCACCCAGACGCCGCCGTTGTGCCACGGCGCTGTCGAGCCGCCCCATTGATTTTCGACCGCGTACACGCCGCCGTCGGCCTGCTGGCTCTTGAAGCCGATCGGGCCTTCGCCCGCATAGGTCATCGTGCCCGCGAGATTCGCGCCCTGGTCGCCGGATTCGAGTTTGAGCGCCACCACGTTCTGATTGGAGCGCCCGCCGATGATCCACGTGCCGCCCGGGTGCCAGGGCGCCGAGCTTCCGCCCCATTGATTTTCGACGTTGTACGTATTGCATTGCGTGAGCGTCGCCCTGAAGCCGATCGGGCCTTCGCCGGCATAGGTCATCGTGCCGGTGAGCGTTCTTCCGCCATCAGCGGATTTGATGTCGATCGCCACGACGTTCTGACCGGAACGGCATCCGAGCACCCACATGCCACCCTCATGCCACTGGGCCGACGAGCCGCCCCATTGATTCTGTACGTGCTGCAGATTGTTGAAGCCCTTGCTGGTCTTTGCCATTGTTATCTCCGGTGATAGTACGGGTGACGCGGGAGTTCAACCCGCGTGCGGAGAACGGCCTTGCACATGGATTGTCGTTGTTGCGCCCGTCGTCCTGTTCCAGAAGGCGAGCGCCGTGGCAGCGCGATCGACTATGGGCAAGGCACGGGCGCTTTTGCAATTGCACGGCCGATCAAACGAGATGGCCACGATCTACCTGCATGATGAGTCGATTTGTTTCTCGCAGGCGATCGACGCTGCGGCTCGTTCTCAAAAAAAGTAGTTCAGCTTCGACCCTCTCACAACTACTAGAACCCGTAGGTATGCGGCGGATTCCGCGATGGCGTGGCTGCCCTGACACCGGCGCCGGGCCGAGGCCGAATCGAACGCACGGCAGGGCATTGCTCCTCGAGATACCTACCATTACTGAGAGGCGCCTGTCCTCGAGCGATGGCCTAGACTTCACTCATTTCACCTGGCCTCGCGCGCGAACTTTCGAGTCGGCACCGGTACTCGTCATATCACGCGCGCGCCGGCGCATCGGCGCATCAGATCAGCTTCGACACCGAACTTTTTCCGGTGTGGGCGTGCGGCGCGCCATGTGCATCATCCGCTAGAGCGACTTTCGCATACTTCAAAAACGATGGATGGGATGCCTAATGAATTCGTCCGGTGCCATTCGAGAGGAACCGCAAGCCGCTCATCGGGAAAAAGTCCTGTTCGGAATTTCAATGGACGGCGTGCTGGCTTCCGGCATCACCGAGGAGTTTTTGAAAGTCGCGTCGATTTTCAATGGGCACGGCTATCGAACGTATCTCGATCTCGGCTATGACATCAGGAGCGATAAGGGCGATTTCTTTCGGCCTTACGCGAACGAAGCCGAGGCGTTGCCTGATTGGCTCGCGTTGGCGCGCATCCGAGGTCTCGCCGAGGTGAGAGGCTACACGCAGCGTCTGGTCCGGGAAATGCTGGAGCAGATCCGCGATGGGGACGGCGAGCGAATACGCCGATGCCTCGGCGGAGCCATCGTGCCTCGGATTGCCGCATCGATCGTGGATACCTGGCGGCGTCTGGATGTTTCGGTCGTCATCGTGGAGAACGGGTCGCTGCCGGAGAATCTGCTGTTCTCCGAGGCTTTGCGTCTGGCAATCGAGCAGTACGGGCGCGAAAAGCGCAAGGGGCCGTTCGTGCTCTGGCGGGATCACGATCTGATGTGGTTCAGCGAAAGCGAGAAATACGGAGGGCCTGCGTTCGAACACATTCCGAAGCCGCCCGTCTCGAAGTACATCCGATACGCGACCCTCACGAACACCGCCAGAAAGCGGTTCAACGAGTGGGCCCCGCACATCGATGCGACCGTGTTGCCGAACTGCTTTCGGTTCGAGCAAGCCGCAATCGACGACGCCAATCGGCATTTTCGTGCGCACTACGGCATTCCCGCCGATGCGCTGCTGATCGCGCGGTGTACTCGGGTCATTCCGCAAAAAAGGCTGGATAGAGACATTTTCCTTTTGCATGCGTTGCGCGAATCGATGCGTTCGTCGGGCAGCGAGCGGTCCGTTTATCTCTTCGTGACTGGGCCGACCGGCGAACACGAAGAGGAGCATGGCCGACTGTCCCGCATGGCGATCGAGCTGGGAGTCGACGCACAGGTCATCTACGGAAACGGACTGTTGCCGTGCTCGGCGCTGTGTCGCCCGTCGAATCGCGCGTCGCGGGAGCCCCAGTATTCCGTCGGTGATCTTCTGGCGCACGCCGATCTGAGTTCGTTTCTGACCTCGTACGATTACGAAGGCTTCGGCAATCCTCCCGCCGAGGCCAGCGCCCAACAGCGCCCGTTCATCAGCAGCACCTATGAGCTGTACGACGAGGTATACGGGGAAAAGGGGTTCAAGAGCCTGCTTTTGCGCACGCGGAAGGATTGGGATGGAATGCCCGACGGCGCCTATGCGCACGCCGTGCGGGAGCTTCTGCTCGACGAACGACGGCGGCAACGATGGGCTCGTTTCAACTTCGAGCTCGGCAGAAGGCACTTTTCCCTGGAGTTCTTGCGGCGCCGGCTTCGCGCATGCCTGCCCGGCGCGCTCGATAGTGCGTCATCCGAAACGATGCGTGATGCAATCAGTGCCTAGGGCCTGTTCCCGCTAATCACGGGCTTGCGAACGTGCCTTTGCGCCCGCAGGGCAAGGAGAGAGGAGGCGCAATAGCCGTCGGCTATTGCAACGACGAACGACGCCGCTATGCGGGCGCAAAGGCACGTTCCCGTGACCGAAAAAAATCCGTCGAGGGGCTGGCCGCCAGAAGGGCCGATCGCTGCGTCATGCTCCTCGCGAATACGTCGAGTATTCGCTTCGTCGCAATCCTTGCGCTCGGCCCTTCTGGCGGCCAGCGCAAGCCCGTTATTAGCGGGAACAGGCCCTAGGAGGTGCCATCGATGTCCAGCTCGCCCATCCTGATGCTAGAACGTGTGAGTCCTCGAGAGAGCCTGATGATCGTCGACGGGGATTATCCGCGGCCGCGTGCGGCGGACGTGTTGTGCCGGCCCGAGAACGATCATCTTCTTCGATACGTCGTGAGCGACCCGTTCGGTTCGCACGTGTTTCCGGGTACGAGGGCGTGCTCCCGCGAACGGTTTCTTCAAAATCTTCAGGCCGAGCTGGAGGAACGAAATCCCTATTTCTTGTGGGCGACGATTCCGCTTTGCCAATACCATTGCTACTTCTGTCAATTTCCCATCGTCATGCGCAAGCGCGATGCGGCGGCGTTTCGCGAGCAGGCTCGAAACTGGGTCGAGCTGAACATCGCCGAGGCCAGGCTGTGGCTGACGCGGGTGCCTGCGTTACGCGACGCTCCGGTTGGAGAGTTTTGCCTGTTCGGCGGAACGCCCACTCTTTTGCCCGACGATCTGCTGGCCGAGCTTCTCGATTTCTACCGGTCGAATTTCGGGTTCAACGCCGGCACCACCATTCGCATCGAGGGCAGCCCAGACAGCCTCACGAGCGACAAGCTCGCGCTTCTCCATGAAAAAGGATGCCGAAAGATCACCTACGGCATTCAGTCTTTCGACGATCGGCTGGTTGCGCTCGCCGGGCGAGAACACACGGCCGAGGAAGCCCGGGCGGTCATTCGCGACGCGTTCCGGTTGGGCTTCGAGCGGGTGGACGGCGATCTGATCTATGGATTGCTCGATCAACGTGTCGCGGGTTTCTGTCACGACGTTCGGCGCATGCTGGAACTGGGTTACAGCACGGTCGTGATGACGAAGCTGCACCTTCGCGCGTTCGGCGAAACCGGCACCGCGATCGCGGGCGTTCCCGCCAGGTGGCAGAGCCCGGCGAGCAGGGCGCGTGCATCGCGGGAGGGCCATCGCTGGCCGAGCTTGGGCGAGCAATATCAGATGCGCGAGGCGGCAGTCGCGTTGCTGGAGGACGCCGGGCTCTTCGAGTATCCGACCATGTATTTCCAGAAGCCGCAAACCGGATGCGGACGATGGAAGTCGCTCGTCCTCGATCAGGACAAGCAGTTCGCCGAAGTCGGAATCGGGTTGGGGGGCAGTTCCGCGACTCGGCGTTGCGCGGCTAACGTCGTGACGCGGCCGGGAGAGTACGTCGATGCGATCGCAAGCGGGGAATTGCCGCTCGAGCAGTCGGAAATGAGCGCGGAAGAGGAGATCGCCAGCTCGATGCGCCGCGCGCTCACCACGTGCCAGCCGCTTCGAGACGATTGGCATCGCGCGAGGTTCGCCGGCAGCTCGCTCTTCGATCAGCGCTGGAAACCGGTGTTTCAGAGCCTGGAGCAGCGAGGGCTCGCGACGATTCGACCCGCGGAGGGCACGGTCGCGCTCACCGGCGTCGGCAAGACGCTGGTCGAGGCCATCGTCAACACGGAGATTCGCTGAGCGGTTGTCCGAACACGCGATGGGGCCGCGCCCCGCCGGCCTGTTGAAGCCGCGCGCATTCGGCCGTCGAGCGACGGACGAGTCTTGCCCGGACGCGATCGAGAGAAAGCTGCGTCGCGATTCCGCCAGCGTCGTCATGGCGGGCGAAGGGGGGCCGATGCGTGGGCCCACTGTCGGGCTCGTCGAACGCGTCGGGGCCGATGGCCGCGGCGCGTTTCGATACGATGCCGAAGCAACGCCGGACGGTGGCGCCGACGCGCCCCGCGTCGACGATGACGTGCTCGCAGCCGCGCATCATGATCGCGTGTCGGCGCGGCGTCGCAGCCGGGCGGCGATATAAGGCGCGTCGAGATGGAACCCTGCTACCGTTCCCGAGGACTGCGTACGAAGTCCGTGGAAGCCCAGCCAAAAGAAGCCTTCGACCGGCGTTTCGCAGGATGCGGGCAGTCCGCGAGAATTCAGTGCCCGGCGGACCGCGCCGATCCGCAGCCAGCTCAGGTCGGTGCGCCAGCCCGTCGCCCACACGACGGCGCGGATGCCGTGCTCGCGCAGCGCCAGGCGCGCGGGAGGAGTCGACGCGAGCAGCGGGGGATAGGGCTGCCATGCCGGCTCGATGGTCGGTGGCGGATACCGTGCCCGCTCGCTCGCGTTGCGGCTTGCGATCCAGCGCTCGATGCGATCGATCAGTTCCCGGCAGCCTTGCGATGCGCATGCAACGTTGGCGTGCAGATCCTCGTCGAACGTCGCGATTGCGCCGTCCGGCGAGATGCCGTTCAGTCGCCCTAACAATTGAACGCCGAGCCGAGCCAATGAATGGTGAGAAATCGGATGATCGTGGCCGACGATGGGCATGCGGTCGTGTTGCCCGGCGGAATGCGCGAATGGGCTCGCCGGCGCGCGCAGCAGCCCGATGCGGTCCAGCCAGAACATGATGTCCTCGCCGCGGTAGCTGCGTGGGGTTCCCTCGACTCTCGACGTCGCCAGGTACACGCGGCGGCCGGCCCCGGCCAGTTCCTCGCTGAGCTGCACGCCCGTTTGTCCGCCGCCGACCACCAGAATCGAGCCGTCCTGGACGGCCGAAGGGTTCGTATATGTCCCGACGTGAAGTTGTTGCACGTCGGTGCGCAGATGCCGCGCAAAGTCGGGAATGCTCACGAGTTGATAATTGCCTGGCGCGGCGACGACGTTCAGCGCGTCGTAGCGCTGCGGGCCATCGTCGCTTTCGACGTGTATCCGGAAACGCCCGCCTTCGATCCGCTCGACCGAGCAGACCCGGCAGTGCTCGCGAATGGGAAAGCGCCGCTGTGCGATGCATGCGTCCCACATCCGTACGATCTCTTCGAGCGGGATGCTTCGCCGGGTGCCGGGAAATCCGTCGGTTTGCCCCATCAGCCGTGAATAGGCGAGCGGAGAGTTGATTCTGAACGAATCCCAGCGCGCCGAGCGCCATTGTTCGAGTGCGCGCGCCTTCTCCAGCACCACGTGTTCGCGCCTCTCGCGTTGCAGGACGTAGCTCATGCAAAGGCCCGCGTGACCGGCGCCGATCACGACGGTGTCGATGCGCTTGTCTCGTCGCGTGCTCTCCGTCGACCGTGTCATGCCGTTACAGAATCAGCATGCTGTCGCCGAACATGTCGAATTCGTATTCCCCCATCTCGAGAATCTCCGCGTAGCCGCGCATGAGGAGATCCTTGCCCGCGAAAGCCGCGGTCAGCACGATGTGGCTCGATCGCGGGCGATGCAGGTTCGTGAGCAGCCCGTCCGCGATCTTGAACTCGAATCCGGGATAGATGTAGAGCTCGGTCCATCCCGCTTGGGCGCGGAGGGCGGCGCCCGGCTCGCCATGCGCCGCGAGCGATTCCAGCGTTCGCATGGCCGTCGTGCCGATGGCTATGATGCGGCGCTTCTCCGCGCGCGCGCGGTTGATTTGCTCGGCTGCCTCGGCGCTCACTTCGAAGTACTCGGGCCTCACCTTGTGATGCTCGATCTCGTCCTCGCTGATATGGCGAACCGCGAGGATTTCCGTCGCGCCGACATGCAGCGTGACGTAAGCGAATTCCACGCCTTTTTCGGCGATTTCCTTTAGCACGTCGGCGGAGAAATGCAGGCCTGCTGAAGGAATTTCCAGCGAGCCGGGCTTCTTGGCATAGACGGAGCGGTAGGCGTCGCGCCTGGTGCTCCAGTAAGCCGGGTTCAGTTGGAGCTCGTCGTCGCAGCGCCATCCGTATCGATCGAGGACGCGAGCCAATTCCTCGGCGGGTTCGAATCGCGCCCGCCAGAGTCGGTCCGGCTGTGGCGCGAGCAGCGTGCAGGTGAGGCGGTCGTCGTCGGTGGAGGTCAGCGTGAGGCCGGCTTTCGGCGACAGGGAAGACCGGAGCTCGACGATGTTGGTTCCGTCCGGCTCGTGACCGTACACGATCACATGGGCCGATTCGTCGGCATGCTGGAACGACAACGTGTTCGACAGCATGTAGCTGTCGTTGAACACCAGGAGATCGCCCGGATGAAGATGGTCGGAAATCGTCGAGAAGACCGTGTGCTCGATCGTTGCCGCCGCGCGATCGAGAACGATCATTTTGCCGCTGTCGCGACGCCTGCCGCGCAATTCGGCGGGATCGGTCGGCATGGCATTCCGATCAAGGCCGAAATCAAAATCGTCGGTTTTCATCGTTTATTGTCCTTTGTAGTTCATTTTTTTGAACTGAATCCGATGAGTCGGCATGCGCGTATGCGCGGCAATCATTCTTGGTCGATGCGCGTCGTTGTATTGTCTTCGGCGCCGCAAGATGAATTGAACCATGCAGATCTAACCGAAGGAAGGCGTTTAAACAGGCCGGAGCTTTCGGTGTCTTGGTCATTTACAGACTAGGACATGCCGTATCCGTTTTCAAATAAATAGAGAAATCGAAGCGCACCTTTATTGGGGTTTGCGTCACTCGCGAAATTGGCGTCATTCGGTTGCTTACGGCATGCCGGGACGGTCGGCGAATGCTTGCGGCCGCTCGCCGGCATGGGCGCTCCGGGGCGGGGCGACGAACCGAAATGCGTGATCGGCCGGCAGTCCCCATTCGGGCTCGACAGGAACGATTTCGAGAGTGGATGAGTAATACGCTCCGGACGCCATTGCGCCGGCCGCGACGATCCTCTTCTATCGGAATCGGCGGTGGTCTGGCGTATTGGGGAAGAAGCGCATATGCCGAATTGAATATATCGAGGCGCCGAGAATTAAGCCGTCGGCATGACGAAATATTCGAAGAGCAAGCCGTGTCGATGAGAGTTGATCGAGCAATTTCCCATGAGCGCCACGGGCTCGGCCACAGACTTTTTCCGGCGCGAATTGCGGCGGGTCTATGGGCGCATGCATCACGGAAATGAATGGCGCGCCGGGTCGGCTCGGGATTGCGCGGTCGCGCTGCCGGACCGTCGGCGTCGGCTGCCGACTGCGAGGATCACGCCGCGGTTGATTGCGGGTGCGAGCCGCGGCCCGATTCAGGACAGCAGGGCATCAAGACATCGCTCGATCGATCGGCGCTGATGCGGGCGGCTTATGCATCGCGACGATTGCCGGCCGCGGCCATTTCCCCCTAGGAGCCGGCCGCGACCCTACCGTTCTCCCTGACGAGCCTCATCGGCCGACCCGCGTGCATTCGCGGCGCGCGCTTCTCTCGAGCGCGGCGTGTTTCCGCGCCCGTTCGCGCGGCTACAGCGGCATCGCGCTCGTGCACTTGATCTCGTCGAGACACACGCTCGAATGCACGCCGCTCACGCCGGGGATGCGCATCAGCGTGTCGAGCAGGAACGTCGACAAACCCTTCAGATCCGCGGCGACGACTTTCAGCACGTAGTCGATATCGCCCGTGACCGAAAAACACTCCTGAATCTGCGCGAGCTCGGAGACGAGCTTCTGGAACGTCGACAAGTCGCGAATGTGGCCTCGCTCCATCGTCACCTGGACGAACGCGGTGACGCCGAAGCCGAGCGTGTCGGCGTCGAGCCGGGTCTCGTAGCGCTTGATGGCGCCGAGTTCCTCGAGGCGCCGGTGCCGCCGCAGCGTCTGCGCGGGCGACAGCCCGACGGCCTTGGCCAGCTCCAGATTGGAGATGCGGCCGTTTTCCTGCAGGATCTCGAGCAGATGGCGATCGATGCGATCAAGAAGCGGTTCTTGCATTTTTGTTTCCTTAGCTGTCTCCCGGATGCAATTTTATCTCATAATGTAGGGTTTGCATGAAGGGCTTACGAAACCCCATTTCATCCTGCCGGCGATAAACTGAGCCCCGATTTTTGCGCGAGATCAATGAAAAATCGGTGCGCGCACGCACGCACGGGCGGGGAGCGGTTTTCCCGCCCGACGCACGACGACGCACGCCGCGCAGGAATTCGGCATCCCCAGCCCGGCCGCTCGCCGCGACATCCGCGCGCGGCCGGAACAAGTACACGGCGCCCGGCCGGGTCCGAAGGCGCACCGCCTCCAGAAAGGGCGGATGAGACGGAGAAGACATGGTTTCAGAACAGGACAACGACGGCCTGAAGCGAGGGCTGAAGAACCGCCACATTCAGCTGATCGCGCTAGGCGGCGCGATCGGCACGGGGCTTTTTCTCGGCATTGCTCAGACGATTCAGATGGCGGGGCCGTCGGTGCTGCTCGGCTACGCGATCGCCGGTGTCGTCGCGTTCTTCATCATGCGGCAGCTGGGCGAGATGGTCGTCGACGAGCCCGTCGCCGGCTCGTTCAGCTATTTCGCGAACAAATACTGCGGGCACTTCACGGGCTTTTTGTCCGGCTGGAACTACTGGGTGCTGTACGTGCTCGTGAGCATGGCCGAGCTGTCGGCGGTCGGCATCTACGTCCAGTACTGGTGGCCGGGCGTGCCGACATGGATCTCGGCGCTCGTGTTCTTCGTCGCGATCAACGCGGTGAACCTCGCGAGCGTCAAGTCGTATGGCGAAACCGAATTCTGGTTCTCGATCATCAAGGTGGCCGCGATCGTCGGGATGATCGGCTTCGGCGGCTATCTGCTGCTGGCCGGGCACGCGGGCCCGGACGCCGGCGTCGCGAACCTGTGGCGGCACGGCGGCTTCTTCCCGAACGGCATCGGCGGCCTCGCGATGGCGATGGCGGTCATCATGTTCTCGTTCGGCGGGCTCGAGCTCGTCGGCATCACGGCCGCCGAGGCGAACGACCCGTCGCACAGCATCCCGCGCGCGACGAACCAGGTGATCTACCGCATCCTGATTTTCTACATCGGCGCGCTCGGCGTGCTGCTGTCGCTGTATCCGTGGCAGAAAGTCGTGACGGGCGGCAGCCCGTTCGTGCTGATCTTCCACGCGCTGTCGAGCGACGTCGCCGCGAACGTGCTGAACGTCGTCGTGCTGACTGCCGCGCTGTCGGTCTACAACAGCTGCGTCTATTGCAACAGCCGGATGCTGTACGGCCTCGCGCGGCAGGGCAACGCGCCGCAGGCGCTCGCGCGCGTGAACCGGCGCGGCATCCCGATCGCGGCGCTCGGCATGTCCGCGTTCGCGACCGCGCTCTGTGTGGTGATCAACTATTTCATGCCGGGCAAGGCGTTCGAGCTGTTGATGGGACTCGTCGTATCGGCGATCATCATCAACTGGGCGATGATCAGCGTGATCCACCTGCGGTTCCGTCAGGCCAAGCGCGCGGCGGGCGAGCAGACGCGCTTCAAGAGTCTCGGCTATCCGCTGACGAACTATCTCTGTCTCGCATTCATGGCGGCCATCCTCGTCGTCATGTTCCGGACGCCCGATCTGCGCCTGTCGGTCTACCTGATCCCCGTGTGGCTCGCGGTGCTCGCGATCGGCTACCGGTTCCGCCAGCGCGGCGCCGGCTATGCGCTCGGCGACGGCGTCTCGGCCCGTTGACCCCGATTTTTCTTCATCAGTCAGAAACCGCCATGTTTGAACACATCGATGCATACCCCGGCGATCCGATTCTCACGCTGAACGAGAACTTTCAGAAAGATCCGCGCACGCGCAAGGTCAATCTGAGCATCGGCATCTATTTCGACGACGACGGCCGGATTCCGGTGATGGGCGCCGTGCGCGAGGCCGAGGCCGCCGTGCAGCGCGAGTCCGGTCCGAAGCCGTATCTGCCGATGACGGGGCTCGCGTCGTATCGCGACGCGGTGCAGGCGGTCGTGTTCGGCGAGGAGAGCGCCGCGCGCGCGGCCGGATGCGTCGCGACGGTCCAGACGCTGGGCGGCTCGGGCGCGCTCAAGGTGGGCGCGGACTTCATCAAGCGCTATTTCCCGGATTCGCAGGTGTGGATCAGCGATCCGAGCTGGGAGAATCATCGGTTCATCTTCGAGCGCGCGGGCTTCACGGTCAACACGTACCCGTACTACGACGAGGCGACGGGCGGCCTGAAGTTCGACGCGATGCTGGCCGCGATCGACGCGCTGCCGAAGAAGAGCGTGGTGCTGCTGCACGCGTGCTGCCACAACCCGACGGGCGTCGATCTCGACGACGCGCAGTGGCTGAAGCTGATCGACGTGCTGCAGGCGCGCGAGTTGCTGCCGTTCGTCGACATGGCGTATCAGGGCTTCGGCGCGGGTCTCGCGGCCGACGCGTTCGCGATCCGCGAGCTCGCGCGCCGCGGCGTGCCTGCGTTCGTCGCGAACTCGTTCTCGAAGAATTTCTCGCTGTACGGCGAGCGCGTGGGCGCGCTGTCGGTGATCTGCGACGACGCGGCGGCGGCCGAGCGCGTGCTCGGCCAGCTCGCGGGCGCGGTGCGGTCGAACTACAGCAATCCGCCGACCTACGGCGCGAAGATCGTCGCGCGGGTGCTGACGACGCCCGCGCTGCGCGCGCAATGGGAGGAAGAGCTCGCGGCGATGTGCCGGCGCATCGCGAAGATGCGCAGCGCGATCCACGACGGCCTGCGCGCGCACGTGCACGGCGAGGCGCTGTCGCGCTACGTGAAGCAGCGCGGAATGTTCACGTATACGGGGCTCACTGAAGCGCAGGTCGATTGCCTGCGCGAGCAGCACGGCGTGTACGTGCTGCGCTCGGGCCGGATGTGCGTCGCCGGGCTGAACGAAGCGAACGTCGGCATCGTCGCGGAAGCGATCGGCGCCGTGATCGCGAGCGGCGTTTGACGCGGTGACGCGCGCGGGCGCGCGGGGCCGGTCGGGAAGCCGGGTTGCGGCGCGCCCGGCGTGTTTGGGGAGCGGTGCTGCGCTGCGTGCCTTCGGCCGCGCGCCGGTGCCGCATCGACAGGCGCGGGCGGCCGCGCGACGTGGCTGCCGCCGCGGTGCCGCTGTCGTGCCGCTGTCGTGTCGCCGTTTACGCAAGACGATGAGCCGTGGGCCGGCGGCGATGGATGTGCATCGTCCGCCGGGGCTTTGCGTGAACGTGTGCGCGCCGCATTGTCCGGCGGCGCGTGGCGCGCGGATTTGGCGTCTGCGCGCCACGCGCGCCGGCCACTCTGAACGGGAGTCCAGCATGAGCATCAGCATCGTCCAACTCGGCAAGCCGCGCGCCGGCGACGAGGGCTTGCGGATCGGCACCGTGCGCCGTCCGCCGCGCGGCGTGCCGAAGGAAGAATTCGCGTCGCGCGACTATTACGACGTCTGGCTGCCGACGCTGTCGCCGAGTCCGGAGCTCGTCTCCGAAGCGCTGGCGGCGCAAACCGACGCCGAATGGAAGGCGTTCGCGCGCAAGTTCCGCGCCGAGATGAAGCATGGCGACGCGAGCAAGGTGCTCGACGTGCTCGCCGCGTTGTCGGCGACGTCGAATTTCGCGATCGGTTGCTATTGCGACAACGAGGCGCGTTGTCACCGCGGTATCCTGCGCGAGCTGCTCGCGGAGCGCGGGGCGTCGATTCGTTCGTGATCGGCGGGGTTTGGGGCGCGGGACGTTGCGCGCGAGACTCGATCGCGGCGTCACCCGCGACGCCTCTCATGCGAGGGCGCAGACTTTGCGATCGCGATCGTGGGCACTCGTCGGATACGGGGTGTCCGCTTTCACCGGACGCGGATGCATCGGCACCTGCGAAACACGCGGCGAATGGCTGTGCAACGTGCTTTGCGAAGCGGAGCCGTACATCGATCGCCTTGCGTCCGGCGCGTCATGCGAAGGATGCGCTGATCCAATTCGCTGTCGCGACTGATGACCATGGATGCCAACGGCGCACGTGCCGACCGGCCACTCGGCGCGCATCGAGCAGGTTGCGTGGGAATGCGATGCCGGGCGGCGGGCGGACGACGACGCCACGTTTGTCGCTCGCGCTCGCGTAGCTTGCGACGTGCTTCTCGATTTCGCCCGGCACGGCTGCCCTCATCCGGTTTGACTCCATTCGATTCCGGCAATGCGGCACGATTCGCTGCCCTTGGCGTTGCCGACTTTCGGCCGAACTGCAGTCGGCCAGCGGTTCCGCCTCAGTAGGTTTGCTTGAACCCTTGACTCCAAGCTCCCTGGCTGCTGATCGAGTCGGGCTCGTTGGCTCGTTGCCTGGCGCGCGGCCTCACGATCATGGTCAACCGGCGGCGAGCGGTATCGTCCGGATGCGCGACCCGCTGCGGAATCGGGACGCGACGTTGGCGCCGAGGCCGTCGGCAACTGAGCGCCAAGGCTTG
This sequence comes from Burkholderia sp. MSMB1498, assembly GCF_001526245.1. NCBI lineage: Bacteria > Pseudomonadati > Pseudomonadota > Betaproteobacteria > Burkholderiales > Burkholderiaceae > Burkholderia > Burkholderia sp. MSMB1498. Next base: position 63,429 of record NZ_LOYJ01000070.1, on the reverse strand, counting down.
CCGGGAAGGCCCGCGATGACGAACCTGATTGGCCTGATCGGTGCGCAACCGGCCGGTTGCCTCTTGCCCGTATGTGGCCGGAGTTCGGAGCAGGTCGTCGCGCGCTTCGGCTTGCGTGCAACGCGCGTCGATTTCCAGGCCGCAGACGGCAGCCGTATCGTTCGCGACGGCTCTGATGCGTTCGGCGACGCATTCGGTAAGTTGCTCGAGGCGCGCTTGAGCGTTCGTTGATCGCGGGTCGGTCAGCCCGGCTTCTTCGGCCGCGAACCGTCAAAGCGTTTGCTGCGGATGCGTCTTGCCGGACGCTCGGCGCCACCCGGCGCTCGAATGGCGGCGGACGTACGTGCCGATCTGCCCTTTGACGGGCCGTCGGCCGCGCGCTCCGTCCTATTCGCAGCGGCCGATCAGGTTCGGATATCGCGACGGTGCGCGACTTTTCCTTTCGGCCATTGCACTCGACTCCGTCGATTGCCGGCCTGGCATCCCCACGCTCGCAGCAGGCTTTGTCCATGCGCTTCCTCCTCCCGGCTGCCTTGCCGCCGGATGTCGGCGCGCGCGGTCGCCTTCACGTTCTCGGCGGTTTCACTCAATGAACCGCGATATTCTCGATGCGCTGTGAGTGCGTGCCGCTTCGCTCGGGAATCCGGCGATCGCGAGCTGATGCGTCGGGCGCGACGGTGCGCGGGCCAGCAGAGAAACGGGGCGTTCGGCTTGGGCGCGAGCTAGTTTGAGCCCGCCCGTCGAGCGGCGGCGCCGGTGCGCGAGAGCGGGCGGGTGGTCGATCGGTTCGGTTCGTCGTGCTCGTCGTTCTGCTTAATCGCCCGATTGCCCTCTGACGGAAGCTCTTGATCTAATCGCACGGAGAATTCCGACCGATCGATGTGAATGGAAATGGCGGGCTGGCTGGCGATGAGCGGCGCGGGGTTTTCCGTGGAGCCGAGCGGGGCTTGACAGGCGCGCCGAGGTCACCGCAACGTGCTCGGGCGATGGATGAATCGAAATCAAGGCGCTTTGGCTAATTATTTGAAAAATCAACCGTATAAAATACGTACCATCGCCATTGAGTTTGTATGAATATTCTAGATGCCTATGTGTAATTGTCTATAAAATATCAGTTTTACGTTTAAAACAAAAATAGACCGAAATGACTGAAGCGACTGTGGTTAGAATGGCCCGTTCTGGCGATTATCCGAACATTATTTCTCTGCAAAAAGCGAATCAAATCGCGAATCTCTCCGAAGCCGAGCGCAAGAACGGCTTTCTGTCCGCCGAGATTCCCGAGGCCAAGATCGAGGCGCTCGCGACCGACGCCGGCATCGTCGTCGCATACGAACAGGCGGAATTCGCCGGCTTTTTCTGCATTTCGCGTCTTGACCAATGGCGCGGCAATGCGATCATCGACGCGCTCGCCGCATCGTTCGAAGATGAGCGCGACGCCGCCTCCAGCGATTTTTCAGGAAACGCCTGCCTATTCGGGCCGATGTGCCTGAGCCAGGTGGCGCGCGGAAAAGGCATTCTCGAGAAAATGATCGATCTTGCAACGGCGTCGGCCAAAACGCGTTTCAGTGCCGCGATCAGCTTCATTGCCGTCGATAACGAGCGATCGCTCAATGCGGTTGCAAAACTCGGATATAAACCCGCCCATCGCTTCATGTCCGGCGAGCGCGAATATCACGCGCTGACCGTCGATTTCGTTTGAGTGAGAAAGGCCCCCTTTGGGAGGGGGCTGGGGAATGCGGGTTCGAATCCTGTCAGGTGTGCCGCCATTTGTCCGTCGACAATAAAGGGCGTGACGATGCCGCGGGAATGCTCGATCACTAGCGGTTCAAGGCGGCTCAAGGCGGTTCAAGGTGGTTCAGGCGTCGCTGGCGCCAGTCGTCGAGCGCTTGAGCGAAGCCTCTGCGACGCCGGTGGGCAACGCGGTGCCATTGCTGGGTACTCCACCCGCGACGGCGCTACCCGCACGCGTGCAGCGCGAGACCGAGTTGAGCGAGCACGCGGCCCACGTGGCGCTTGCGGCGCAACGGGTCTCGCAGTCGATTCCAGCCTTGTCGCAGGCAGCCTGACCGTGAGCGGGCCGAATGGCGTAGACGGCTGAGCGTCGGCGCAGAGTCTGACGCCCTGGATTCGACGTCCCGGGCTCCGAGGCGGCTGCGCAGGCTGGCGGCCGTCTCGGCTCACGTTCGCCGTTGATCGCCGTCGATCGCCGTTGGTATAAGCGCGGCGATGCGAAACCCTGCTGTTTTTCCGATGTTCGGCGTTGCGCCGCCGGCCGTCGCGAATTGCGACGATGTTGTCGATCCACTGATCCGCGAGCGCCTGCGCCGCCCCGTTGTTCGCCCGCGTCGGTCCCATTCGGAGCGGCCTGCCGGCACGCAGGCGCACACGCATGCGTGCTTGGCGAAGACGCGCCAAACGCGGCGCGCGCCGAAAATTGGCGAATCCGCACCGGGTTTTGTCGCGTGCGCGCAGGCGAATCGTGCGACGCTCCGACGATTTGAGTCGAGAGCATCATGAAGAATCCCGCCGGCCCATTGCTGAGCAACATTCAGGCTGCGCGAGCCGTCGCCGCTTTGTGCGTGGTTGCGTATCACCTCGGCGTCATGCCGTTCGGGCAGATCGGCGTCGACGTCTTCTTCGTGATCAGCGGCTTCATCATGTCCTATGTCGCGCCGAAGGAGGGCAATGCGTTCTTCATCAAGCGCGTGATCAGGATCGTGCCGCTTTACTGGATGCTGACGATCGGCGTGTATGCGATTGCCGTTGTAAGGCCGCAATGGCTCAACACGACGACGGATGGCGTCGCCTATCTTTTCAAGTCGATGTTCTTCGTGCCGTACGTCAAGGAAAACGGGAACTGGGGGCCGCTGTTGAGAAACGGGTGGACGCTCGACTTCGAGATGTTCTTCTACCTCGTCGTGGCGGCGGCGCTCGTCGTCGTCAGGCGGCAATACGCGACGATCGCGGCCTCGGCGGCGCTGATCGTGTTCTGCCTGTCCTCGCAGGCGGTCGGCGCCGGGAGCCAGGTGGCCGACTATCTGGCGCAGCCGCTCGTGATCGAATTCTGCCTGGGCGTCGCGTGCTATTGGATCACCCGCGCGCGCGCCTTCGACGCGGCGCCTCGCGGGTTGTTCGGCGCGGGCGCGATCGCGGCGCCGTTGCTGGTCGTCGCGCTGTATCCCGAATTCGGCGATCCGGTCGGTTTCCAGCGCGTGCTGCAGTACGGCGTCCCGGCGTTCGTGCTGATTGCTTCGCTGCTCGGGCTCGAGAAATCGGGCGTGTCCAGCCGCAACGCGATCCTCGCGAATCTGGGCGCGGCCAGCTATTCGATCTATCTGCTGCATCCGTACGTGATCGGCGTGGCCGAGAAGATCCTGAAGATTCATCCGGGCGCGGGCACGGTCGGCGGATGGTGCGCGGCGGCGGCGGTGGCGCTCGTCGTCTGCGCGGCGGGATGGGTCTGCTACAGGTATGTCGAGATGCCGATTCAATCCGCGTTGAGGTGGCGATCGAGCGCGGAACGCCCGATGAGCGCGCGGGCGAATTGAAGCGATGAGCCGGCGGCCGGCGAATGCGCACGAGTCGCCTTCACGCGAGCCGGCTTCACGTGGCGACTTGATTCGCGCATCGGCGATGCTTCCGGCTGGATTGTTATAAAAATCGATTTTAATGCTTGAATAATTCAGTCTGTTAAAATGCATTAATTTGCTCGATCATTAAATTGACTTGTTAATCATCGGTGTTATATCTTCGGCGATCCAAAATAACCGAGGGCAAGTCAAATGCTAATAACGGAGGTGTGTCGCAAGACCCGTCGCTGGTCCGCCGTCGTCGCGATGTCGGTATTCGCGGGTTTGATCGGATCGGCGGCGGCCAATACGCAGCCGGCGCCGCAAAAGCAGGCGCGCATGCCGCGCGTGCCGCAGAACCTGCCGGTCTCGCCCGAGCAGGCCGAATACAATCTGCCGCTCAGCAGGCAGGATCGCGCGACGCTGATCGAGCCGTCGCGGCGGAATAAGGCGACAAGGAACGGCAAGAACGGGGCGCCGGGCGCCGATTGCCGCGACATGTCGGCGATGACCCAGTATCGCGGCGCGGCGCTCGCCGATTACATCGCGAATCTCCCGGATTATGAATGCCATTACGGTTTGTTCTCGGTCGATAAATCGCTGGCCACGCAGATTTTCAGCGCGGAAAACGTGTATGCCGTGGCGAGCCGTTTTACACAGGAGGCATCTCGCTACGACGCGAGCAATTTGATTTTTGTCAATTTGCTGATTTATTTGCGTTCCGCTTATTACCAATATGATGTATCGGGTCTCGTCAATCCGTTTCCGGAACTCGCCGATCGGCTGCGCCCGTATATCCGGCACAGCCTCGAGGGCGACGCGCTCTATCGTGAGAATTCGCGTGCGCCGAGCACCGCGAACGAGCTGATGAAACTCATCACGAACATGCGGGACGAGGCGTACTACCTGCCGACGCTGAAGGATCGCATCGCGCTCTACACCGCGAGCGCGACGAACCCGCAAGCGGCGGCGCCGCTGTTGCAGCGGAGCGCGGCGGGCGGCTTCACCGGCTTGCTGACGGTGTTCTTCTACGCGCATCAGCGCAGCGGCGCGCAGCAGATGCTCGACAGCGACGCGACACTGCCGGAGACGCTCAATCGTTTCGTCACCGCGAACCGCGCGAGCCTGTCGAACACGAGCGCGGCCTACCAGCTCGCCGATGCGTCGCGCGAAACGTATCGCTTTCTCCGCTATCCGGCGCAGAAGCCGCGCGTGAAGAAGATGATCCAGGACATGCTCGGATCGACGAGCATGACGGGCGCGGGCAGCGACCTGTGGCTGGCGGCGGCCGAGGCGGTCGACTACGGCGACGCGGGCAACTGCGCGGACTACGGCACCTGCGACTACAAGAGGCGGCTGACCGATGCGGTGCTCACGCACCGTCACGCATGCAGCGCGAGCGTGCGCATTCTCGCGCAGGACATGACCGGGCCGCAGCTGCAGTCGGTGTGTACGGCGGTCGCGCAGCAGGACGATTACTTCCACCGGATGATGAAGACCGGGCGCAAGCCGGTCGCGGGCGATCGCAACGACACGATCGAGCTCGTGATCTTCGACGACTACGAGAACTACCGAAAATATGCTTCGGTAATCTACGGAATCAGCACTGACAACGGCGGCATGTATCTCGAAGGCGATCCGTCGGCGCCCGGCAATCAGGCGCGCTTCATCGCGCACGAGGCGTCGTGGCTGCGGCCCGAGTTCAAGGTCTGGAACCTCGAGCACGAGTTCACGCACTATCTCGATGGCCGCTACGACATGGCGGGCGATTTCGCGGCGAGCACCGTGAAACCGACCGTCTGGTGGATCGAAGGCGTCGCCGAATATCTGTCGAGGAAGAACGACGATCAGGAATCGATCGACGCCGCGCGCACGGGCGCATACCGTTTCTCGGACGTGCTCGCGACGCGTTACTCGTCGAGCGACTACGTCGCGCGCGCATACCGGTGGGGCTACATGGCGACGCGCTTCATGTTCGAGCGCCATCGCGCCGACGTCGATACGATCGTGTCGCGCTTCCGCACGGGCGATTACGACGGCTACGAGAACTACGTCGCCTACATCGGCGGCCGCTACGACAACGAGTTCGCCGACTGGGCCCGCGATGCGACGACGGCGGGCGAGCCGCCGCTGCCGACGGCGAGATAGGCCGGCGCGACTGCCTGAGCACGCGCGCGGGACGACGGCGGCGCGAACGAAGCGAACCCGATGGGGCGCGATGATCGTGCGCTGTTCACCCGCGCCGTCGAGTTCGGGGCGGGCGCGCCGGCGGCCGGCGACGGCACGAATGCCTGCCGCCCGCGGCGCGTTCGCTCAGCCAACGCGCGAGAGCGCGCGGTGTGCGCGGTTGTCGTCAGCGCATCGGGCGAGCGCCGTCGATGGGCGGCGCCTATCGCGGCCGGCGTAGCCGGCCCGCGCGTCGATCAGTGATGACGGTAGGGCGCGTCCCAGCCGCCCGACGTCGGCGAGACACGCTGGCCGGACTGCATCGCGCCGCCGGCGGAGCCGCCGTAGCCGGACAGGTCGGCGCGGCCGTTGGCGGGCGCGATACGCGCTTCGGCCGCCTGGATATTGGCCGGATACTGGTTCTTCGAAGGCTGATAGCCGGCTCTTTCGAGTTGAGTCAGCTCGTCGCGCACTTGCGTGCGCGTTAGCGGCCCGTTGGACGGCGGCTGCGCGAACGACAGGGCCGGAACGGCGAGCGCGAGCGCGAGTGCGGCCGTTTTCAGAGCGGATTTCACGATGCATACCTCCATTTGTCGCCGCTGCGGGCAGGCGTGCTCGCAGCCGGCCACTGAAGCTTGACAAATCCGCCTTAAGAGAGAGTTAACGGCGTCGCATCGAATGCTGCCGCATGTCATGCGGTACGAGTGCGCGATCGGACGGTGAGAGACGTCGCGCGGCCGACGTGCGGTCGCGAAAGCCGGCCCGCGATGGCGCGCGGCGATGCGCGATCGAGCGGCACGACGGGCGCGACACGACAATCGCCGCAACGCCGCAACGCCGCGACCGGACTGGCGAAAGCGGCGTTCGATGCGCATGCGCGGTATCCGCGCGCATCGCGCCGTTCGTCCGGCCGAGGGCGAGAACGGGCGGCATGGGGCCGCCTCCCGTTCGCCGGCGCTCGGCCAGGACGAATCGCCGGTACGAGTCGTTGCGGCTTTGATGCCGATGCATCCCCGTCACGGTGGGGCGATTCGCTCGCGCGGCATCGCGGGAGCCGTGCTTCGCGCAGTCCGCTCGCTCCACGAGGCGAAGCGACTCAACGGCGCGACATGGCGACGCGACATGACGCCACGACGCCACGACGCCACGACGCCACGACGTTACGACACCACGACACCACGACACCACGACACATCCGCAGCGATTACTCGGAATATCCGGTCATCCTCGCTCACGCTTCGACGGCCGTCCCGAGCAACGCGGAATCGCGCCCGCTCGTCTGCAATTGCGAACGGAAGCTCGCAAGGAGCGCGGAGCGATCGTGGTACGTGGTCGCCAGCGCGTGGCCGTAGGAAATCACCGCTTCGTTGACGGGATGCCGCGCGCGCTCGAACCGGCCGAGCGCATCGGTGAGCGTGGACTGTCCGCTCAAGTACGCGTCGAGGCACTGGCCGAGCTCGCCGGCATCCTCGATCGCGAGATTCATTCCCTGGCCGGTGATCGGGTGAATGCTGTGCGCGGCATCGCCGAGCAGCGCGACGTTCTGCTTGTGATAGCAGTCGACGTTCATCCGCCCGAGCGGGATCAACGGGAACGCCGTTTCCGCGCCGATCACGGCCATCGCGTCGGCGCTCTCGTCGCCGACGAACTCGCTCAGGCGCGCGATCAGTTTCGTGCGCGTGGCGTCGGCGAGATAACCCTGCATTTCGTCGGCGGGAAAGCTGACCACGATGCGCGTGGCTTCGCTGCCGATCGGATAGAAATACGCGAGGCCCCGGCTCGAATCGACGTACAGCCGGTTGCATGCGCGAACGCTGTCGGTCAGCGCAATCGTGCCGAACGCCATCGGCGTCGCATAAGGAATGCGCTCGGCATCGATGCGCAGGATGTCGGTGCGGACCGTCGAGCGCGCTCCGTCGGCGCCAATCAGCACCTTGGGCGCGACGGTGCCGCCGTCGCTCAGCCCGAGCGACGTCACCGCACCGGCCGCATCTTGCTCGATACGCTCGATCGACGTCTCGAAGCGCAAATCCACGTTGGGCAGGCCGTCGAGCTTGACGAGCAGCAGGCGTCGCAACTGCTCGCACGGAATCAGGATGAAGAAGCCGAGCGCGCTGGACGCGCGATAGTCGAGCGAAGCGATCGGCTCCTTGTCGTGGAACAGCTTCATCGCGTCGCGCCTGAGCCCGCCGGCGGCGAAGACATCGTCGAGCAACCCCATCTTGCGAATGACGTCGATGCCGGAAGGTTTCAGCAAATCGGCGCCGTTTTGCGCGCGGTTGCGCGCCACGCGCTCGACTACCGTGACACTGTGGCCGCGCGTTCCGAGCAGGTACGCCAGTGCGACGCCTGCGATGCCGCTGCCGTTGATCAGTACATCGACTTGCTTGTTTTCCATAGTGGGTTCGTTTTTTTTCCAGTGATCGCCGTCGACGGCGCTTCCCGGCACCGAGCGGGCCCCGTCAGGCGAATTTCGACGCGGGTCTATGAGCGATATCCGTGTGCCGCTTCGATTTTTTACGATGCTTTATTCGTGATTTTTAAGTCGCCAAATTAACGATTGATACGATTTTGTCGGCATTCTTGTCGATCCGGTTCGCGATGAATGTTGCGTTCGTCCGGGATCGACAGGCAGCTTCCCACGGCGGGCCGGCGATCGAGCGCCGCGAAATGAATGCATCGCTCGCCGTCCGCGCGGGAAATCGTATTAAAGATGCAAAAAATATGCAAATAAATATGATGGCGGGAAATAAAAATTGAATGGGAACCGCGTTTAGGATGGGGCGGATTATTTGTTTTGAATTATTGAAAAATATAGTGATTCATTTCATTGAAATTGAAATGAATGTGATGATTGAATCGATCGCTGATGCGGAAATTCGCGATGACGCAGCGCATGCGTCGCGCGACGCGTTCGAGCATGCGTTCAGCCGCATGCGAATCGTGATGCGATACGGACGACCGAGCGTTATGCGAGCGGTGGGCGCGATTGCCGTGCGCGCGCGTGCCGTTCAACGGCGACGCGCGCCCGAGCATCGCGGAATCGAAGCCCGCACGCGCTACAAGGATAGGCCCCGGCGTGCCGGCATCGCTTGCTCGGCATTCAGCGGGCGGTTTTCTTCGCGCCGCGCCGCACGGCGCCGTTCGTCGCGGCCGTGCGCGCGGCCGGCGCCTGCTTGCGTCGTCCGGCCTTTTGCGTCGAAGGCGCCTGCGCCTGCGTCGGCTCGACCTTCCCGCGCGCCGCGCGTGCGCGCGTCCGCTTCTGCTCGCCCGGCAGCGAAGGGAACGCGGGCTGTCCGTCGCCGAAGAGCGGCAGCGTGCCGACCGCGATCAGCTCGACCGGTTCGTTGCCCACGTTCACGACGCGATGCCGCTCGTGCGCGTTGAAGTGCAGCGAATCGCCGGGGCCGAGCGGGTAGTCCCGCTTGCCGACCGTGTATTGGACGCGCCCCGACAGCACGAACACGAATTCGTCGCCGGCGTGCGCGACCCATTCGGAGCAGTAGCCTTCCATCATCGACACCTTGACCGCATTGAGCTGGCTGCCCGCGAAGGTGGTCGACAGGCGCTCGTAGCGCTGCTGCGTCGGACGGATCGAATACGACTCGCGGCTGCCCTGGTGCGAATCCGGCTGATCCTGACGGGGCTGGTCGATGAGTGCGGCAAGCGGCGCGCGCAGCGCTTTGGCGACGTTGACGAGCGAAGAAATCGAAATGCCGGTCAGGTTGCGTTCGACTTGCGACAGGAATCCGACCGACAGGTTTGCCTCGGTGGCGATCTCGAGCAGCGTTTTCTTCAGCTCGCGGCGCAGGCGGCGGATGCGTCCGCCGATGTGCATGATGTCCGAATCCATGAATCTCCCACGAGGCTACGGTTGCCGTTCGACGCAGACAAACGCGCGGCGCGCGTTGGCGATTGCATCGTCCGCGCCCGTTCGCGCGGGCGCGGCGCGGCGATGATGCCCGTGCATTGTACAGCGACGCTTTTCGCTTTTTACGCGTGTGGAGGCGCATTTCTACGCGCGTTTCCGACGCTGCGCCCGGCACGTTCGCGCGCCCGGGCGGCGCTTGACTCAGGTCAAGGCCGCCGTCGCGCGACGGGCGATCATACGCAAAGGCTGGATAGGAAGCACGAGCGTCGATCGCGCGTGACGACACCGGCGGCGCGGCCGCGCAGGATCGAGCGGCCGCTCACACGAAGCCAGGAGACCGTCATGGTGCGCAAATATCGGGTCGTTCTCGCGACCATCGCCGTGTTCATTTCGCTCGCGGGGATGATGGAGGCGGTTCGCGGCCTGCTGTTCGACAGCAACGCCGAATTTCTCTATGGCGTGGTCGCGCTGTCGCTCGGCGTCGCCGCGTTTGTCGTGCTGCTCAATCCGACGCCGAAGGACGAGCGCTGAGCGTATTGAAGCGCGCGTTTTGCACGCGGCGTGCGCGCTGGCGTGTGTTGCGCATCGAGCGGCGCGCTCGCCGAGGAGTGCGTGCACCCGGGCGCTTGCCCATGCCGCGCCCGCGCGCGGCGCGATCGTCGCAAGAGCTCAGTTGTCGCGGCGTTCGGGGCCGAGAGCGATCGCCGGCGGCCCGCCCGCCCGGCGCATTCCGGTTGCCCGAATCGCGGGCTCGCCGTTCAGCCCGGCTCCACCGCCGAATGCGCGCGCTTGTCCGCGAGCGGCAATTCTCCCCATGCGAGCGGAATGAACACGGTGCCGCCTGCTTTCTCGATCGTCTCGACGAACGTGCCGAGCGTCGCGCCCGCGGCGATCGACAGCGGCTCGCCGCCGAAATAGCTTTCGGTCCGAAGCCACGGCGCGAGCCCTTCGTTGATGTCGACGACGCTGCAGGTGAGCGCGCCGCGCCCGGCCTCGGGCGGCAGCAGCGGGCCGTCGAACGCGACGCGCAGGATCTGGTCCGGACTGTCCCCGTAAGGCGGCCCTGCGTACAGCTCGTAAGGCGCCTCGCTCCAGCGGTCGCCGCACTGGCGATCGAGCGGCAGGCACGTGAAATAGGCCCACGGACTGCGCACGAAGCACAGACGATACGTGTCGCGCACGCCCTCGAGATTCGCTTTCAGTGTCATCGCTCGCCCCATCGTTCGACGCTCGCGGCGCCGGCGCGAGCGATGAAACGATCATCGTTGCGCGGCGTGCCGGCGGGTTGACGCAGATCAACCGTGCGCCGTGCGCGGCCGATTGACGTGGGTCAAGCGTGCGCGGCGCCGCGGCTCTATGCTGAGGCATCGATGGGTCCGCTGCCCGGCCGGGCAGCGGCTACAGGAGGTTGTCATGTCGGTCATGAAGGTTTCGTTTCCACAGGATCCACCGCCCGAATATTGCGCGCGCGATCTCGTCGTCGCGTTTCCCGCGCTCGTCGACGAGGCGTACGTGCAGTGCGCGATCACGGCCGAGGCGCTCGAGGATCATTTCGGCGCGCAATCGCTGAAGGAGGACGATCTGCTCGCGGCGTTCAATCTGCACCGCAAGAAGATCGAGCACGCCGCGCAGCGGATGCTCACGGAGATCGGCGGCAAGCCGGTCCTGCTGCACAGCGGGTTCTTTCGATTTCTTTACGAGTAGCGCCCGCGCGCCGCGCGGCTTCGCGACGCGACGCGGCGGCCGGTTCGGCAGGAGAACGACATGACGTTGTCAGGCAACATTCAGGATGGCGACTGGACGGTCGAGGTGACGACGTCGCCGGTGCCGGGCGGTTACGTGTGCGACATCAAGGTGATGCACGGCGCGCCGGGCGGGGCGTTCAAACACGCGTTCCGGCACGGCCGGACATTTCCGACCGAGCGCGACGCGATGGTCGAGGGGCTGCGCGCCGGCATGACCTGGATCGAGCTGAAGATGTCGAAAGCATTCAACATGTAGGCCCGCGCACGGCAAGACACGGCGCGCGTCCGCGTGCCGCGGCTCCGTCGCGCGTGGGAGCGCCGCATCGACGCCGCGCGCCGGCCCGGGCGGCGGCCGTCAATCCTCGTCCGGGTCGTCGATCAGCTTGTGCCGCAGCGCGTAGCGCACGAGCGCCGCTTCGTGCGGCATCTGCATCTTCTCGAGAATCCGCGTCTTGTACGTGCTGACCGTCTTCGCGCTCACGCACAGCTCGTCGGCGATCTGCGTGAGCGTCTGCCCCGACGCGATCCGGCGGAACACATCGAATTCGCGGTCCGAGAGGCGGTGGTGCGGCAGCGTTTCCGCCGGCTCGTTCAGGCTTTGCGCGAAGCGCTCGGCCATCGCGAGGCTCACGTAGACGCCGCCAGATGCGACCTTCGTCACCGCGCCGACGAGCTCCGAGCTCGCGCTTTCCTTCGTCAGATAGCCGGACGCTCCCGCGCGGAACGCGCGCACCGCGTACTGCTGCTCCGCATGCATCGTCAGCACGAGGATGCGCAGCGCGGGCTTTTCTTCCTTGATCTGCTTGATGAGCTCCACGCCGTTGCGTCCCGGCATCGACAGATCGAGCACGAGCACCTGCGCGGGCGTCGAGCGGACGAGCGCGATCGTCGTCGCGCTGTCGAACGCTTCGCCCGCGACCTCGAAGCCGGATGCGTTCTGCAGGATGTGGCGCAAGCCGTCGCGCACGAGCGCGTGGTCGTCGGCAATCAGAACCTTGATCATGGGTGGAAATCTTCCTGTCGAATCGATTGCATCGGGGAAGGCGGCCGGCGGACGGCGGTTTCGATGGCGCGAGGCGTCGTGCGCACGCGCGGCCGCGCGCCGCGCGTGCGGGCCGGCGCGCGCGTGGCCCGGCCGGCGCCAGGCGTGCCGGCGTCGGCAGCCGCGAATGCGGCGGCGCGTGCCCGCGCGGGCGAACCGGCGCCGGGCGCGGCGTGCGCGCGTTCGTTTCGAACCGTCGTATGAGCGGTCGTCAAGATCCTCCCCGGTCGAGGCGGGCAGCGACGCGGCGTCCCGAACGCTCGGACGCAGTCGCAAGAGTGCCGCAGCCTCATTTCATCAATATTGAGACGAAATTGTGCTCGATTTGATTGCTTTTGGCTAATGGGATTGACGCAATGCGTGCCGCGCATGCGGCAGCGCCGCATGCGCGGCGCGCAATGTGCCGGCGCATGCGCGTGCCCGAGCGCGCGCTTGATCCTCGTCAACGGTGGCCTGCTCGCGGCGCGCGAGACTCTCGGCAGGGCGTGCTCGCACGCGATTCGAGTGAGGTTTTCCGGAGGTGTCGACCATGTACAAAAAAATCTTCGCGGCGCTCGACGGCAGCCGCAGCGCGAGCGTCGCGCTCGACGAAGCGATCAAGATCGCCAAGACGTTCGGCGCGACGGTGACGGCGGTTTGCGTCGTCGAGCACAAGCCGCAGCTCGTCGACGTCAACGCCGCGTACGTCGAGCCGCAGGGGGACGACAACTCGGCGGCCGACATCGCGACCCGCGTGCTCGCCGACGCGAAGGGGCGGCTCGCGGAGCAGCATGTCGAGGGCTCGGTGCGAGCGATCGATTCGTATGGCGAGGATGTCGCGGCGGTGCTGATGCGCACGGCCGCCGAATCCGATGCCGACCTGATCGTGATGGGCACGAGCGGGCGCCACGGGATACGCAGGCTGCTGCTCGGCAGCGTGGCGGAATCGCTGCTCCGGATGGCGGACCGGCCGGTGCTGCTGCGTCGCCACGACGAACTCGCGTCGTGACGCGGATCGCCGCGACGCGATCGGCCGCATTGGGATGGTGCGCCGCGGAAACGGCGTGCGCGGCGAGCGAAGGCGCGCGGTCGCGAAGCCGCTGATTCGCCGAGCGCGGCGGCCGTGCGAATCGTCGGCTTCGGCGTATGACGAAAGTCGCGCGGGCGATGCGATGTGCAACCTATGCAACGCCCGCCGCGCACGAACGGCAACGAACGAACGGCAACGAACGAACGGCAACGAACGGCAACGAACGGCAACCGGAAACGGGGCCGGAAATCGAGCCTTTTCGCGCATATCGGCCGGCGCCGGATCGGCGAACTCAGGCGCCGGGCTCCCGGCCCGGCGTGACGCAGGGGCGCCGGCGACCATGCCGCTCGCCGGCGCCGTGACGGCGCGGCGTCAGTGCGACAGCAGCACCGGCACCGTCATCGATTCGAGCATCGTCCGGGTCACGCCGCCCAGCACGCGCTCGTGTGTGCGCGTGTGGCCGTATGCGCCCGTCACGAGCAGGTCCGCATGCAGGTCGGCGGCGCGGTTGAGCAGTGCCGCGCCCGTTTCGACGCCCGGCACGTGCGCCGACGCCGAGAACGACGCCTGGATGCCGTGCCGTCCGAGGTACGCCGCGACGTCGATGCCGGCGGGCGCGAGATTCGCGCCCGTCTTGCGGCGCCGCAGCACGCTCTCCACCGTCACGAATCGCGCGCGTTTGAGGAGCGGCAGCGCATCGGTGACCGCGCGCGCGGCTTCGCGGCTGCCGTCCCATCCGACCAGCACGTTCTCGCCGAACGTGCGCATCGCGCCCGTGAACGGCAGCACGATCGCGGGCACCCCGCAGCTCATCACGACGTCGTCGACGAAATGCGGCTCGATGTGCGCCGCGTCGTCGCCGGGATCGGGCTGGCCGAGCACCACGAGGTCCGCGTGGCGCGCATGCAGCGTCGCGACGTCGGTGGGCGGGCCGGCCGGCGCGCGCCATTCGAAGCCGACGCCCGCGCGCGCGCCCGCGGCGGTGAAGCGCGCCTGCGCGGCGTCGCGCCGCGCGGCGTGCTGCGCCTCGTTCGCCGCGAGCCGCAGGCTTTCGTCGCTGCGAAAGAGCGGCCGCATCAGATCCTGGCTCACGACGTACAGGCCGATCACGTGGGCGTCCCAGCGCCGCGCGAGGTCGAGCGCGAACTCGGCGCGCGCGTCGCTCTGGCGGCTGTCGTCGACATGGACGAGCAAAGTCTTGAATTTCATCTCACGGCCTCCGTCGGATGAATGGCGTTCGCGTCGTCGGCCGGCGCGCTGCGGGCCGGAATCATCAGCACGGGGCAGCGGGCGTGCCGCAGCAATCGCTCGGCGACGCTGCCGAGCATCAGCCGCCGGACGCCGCGCCGGCCGTGCGTGCCCATCACGATCAGGCTCGCGCCGATCTCGCGCGCCGCGCGCTCGAGGCGCTCGGCGACGTCCTCGCCCGGCGGCTCGACCTCGACGAGCCGCGGCGCGCCGGCGACGCCGCGCCGCGTCATCCGGCCCTGCGCGTCGTCGAGCACGCGCCGGCCTTCCTCGCGGAACGCGTCGATGAGGATCGACGGGTCGTAGCCCGGCGTGTCGAACGCGAACACCGGCATGTCGACGACGTAGACGGGCACGAGCCGCGCGTTCGTGTCGACCGCGAGCTGCAGCGCCGCGTCGAGCGCGTGCGATGCCGTCTCGCTGCCGTCGAGCGCGACAAGAATGATCGAATACATGTCTGTCTCCCAACACCCGTTTCGTTTTCGGCCGTTTCCGGTCGCACATCGCGCGCCGGAACGGCCATTACCCAGCGCGAACTGCGGGCCGCGCGATGCGCCCGCGCGGCCTTGCGTCCGCGCGCCTCTTCGGGCGGCTGCGAACGCGCGCCTTGCGCCGCTCAGTGCGACATCAGGACCGGCACCGTCATCGACGCCAGGATCGTGCGCGTCACGCCGCCGAGAATCAGCTCCTTCCAGCGCGCGTGGCCGTATGCGCCCATCACGAGCAGATCCGAGCCCGATTCGTACGCGTGCGACAGCAGCACGTCGCCGATCGACGAGTCGCGCGAGCGTTCGAGATCGCGCACGTCGATGTTCGCGTGATGCCGTGCGAGCGTGAGCGCGATGTCGGCGCCCGGAATCCGCGCACCGGGCGGCTCCTGCGCGGCGCCGTTGACGGTGACGATCGTCGTCTTCGTCGCGAGCGCGAGGAACGGCGCGGCGTCGTGGACGGCGCGCGTCGCCTCGCGGCTGCCGTCCCACGCGGCGAGCACGCGCGTGCCGATCGCGGACGGCATGCCCGCGTACGGCAGCAGCAGCACCGGGCGGCCCGCCGACAGCACGAGGGTATCGGGGAAGCTGTCGTCGACGTAGGTTTCCGGATCGTCCGGATCGGTCTGGCCGGCGATCACGAGATCCGCGTAGCGTGCGTAGTGCGGCACCGCGTCGTTCGCGCGCGCGTCGGCGACGATCCACTGGCCCTGCACGTTCGCGCGCGTGAGTTCCGCATGGAACAGGCGCTCGAGCGCCGCGCGCTTCTCGCCGCGCCGCTTCTCCTGGTCGGCGAAGTAGTCGGCCGTGCCCGCCATCACGTAGAACGACGTGGGCTCGGGCGTGTAGATCGCGAAGATCGCCGTCAGGTGGGCGCCGAACTGACGCGCGAGCGTCAGCGCGGTTTCGAGCCGCGTGCGCGCGCGGTCGCTCGTGTCGAGATGGACCAGGATGCTCTTGTAGCTCATCGCTCGTTCTCCTTGGTACCGGCGCGCCTGGCGCCGTCTGTGCGTATGCCCCCAGTCTATGAAGCGCGCGGGCGGGGCGCTTGACTCAGATCAAAGCCCGTCCGGCCGCCCGCCCGCGCCCGGGCGCTGCGCGCGGGCGCCGCACGCGGGCGGGCCGCGCCGCTTGATGCGCGTCAACCGGCGTGCGCGGCAAGCGCCTAGAGTGAGGCGCGAGGGGCATCCCACGCCCCGCGAGCGGAGAAGACGACATGAAAGCGCTGGTGTACCACGGGCCCGGCGGCAAGTCGCTGGACGAGCGCCCGATGCCGGAGTTGGCGGCGCCGACGGACGTCATCGTGCGCGTCACGCGCACGACGATCTGCGGCACCGATTTGCACATCCTGAAAGGCGACGTGCTGAGCTGCGAGCCGGGGCGCATTCTCGGCCACGAGGGCGTCGGCGTCGTGCATCGCGTGGGCGCTGCGGTCAACACGCTGAAGGAGGGCGACCGCGTGCTGATCTCGTGCATCTCGTCGTGCGGGCAGTGCGAATACTGCCGGCGCGGGATGTATTCGCACTGCACGACGGGCGGCTGGATTCTCGGCAACCGGATCGACGGCACGCAGGCCGAATACGTGCGGATTCCGCACGCGCAGACGAGCCTGTACCGGATTGCGCCGGGCGCCGACGAGGAAGCGCTCGTGATGCTGTCCGACATCCTGCCGACCGGCTTCGAATGCGGCGTGCTGAACGGCCGCGTGCAGCCGGGCGGCACGGTCGCGATCGTCGGCGCGGGGCCGATCGGGCTCGCGGCGCTCTTGACCGCGCAGTTCTACTCGCCCGCGCAGATCGTGATGATCGATCCCGACCCGAACCGGCTCGCGGTCGCGAAGCGCTTCGGCGCGACCGCGTGCATCGACAACGGCCAGGTCGACGCGATCGCCGAGGTGAAGGCGTTGACGGGCGACGGCGTCGATTGCGCGATCGAGGCGGTCGGCATTCCCGCGTCGTTCGAGCTGTGTCAGCAGATCATCGCGCCGGGCGGCGTGATCGCGAACGTCGGCGTGCACGGCGTGAAGGCGGACCTGCATCTCGAGACGCTCTGGGACCGCAACATCACGATCACGACCCGGCTCGTCGACACCTCGAGCACGCCGATGCTGCTGAAGACCGTCGGCGCGGGGCGGCTCGATCCGAAGCAACTGATCACGCACCGTTTTCCGCTCGCCGACATCGAACAGGCGTACGAGACGTTCGGCCACGCGGCGAACACGCGCGCGCTGAAGGTCATCATCGACGTGTCCGAATAGGCTGGCGGCTGGGCGGCGCGCGGGCCTTGCGCGCCGCGGACGCCGCCGCCTTCGACGGCCGTCGCGATCCGCCCGGTTTTCCGAAGCCGGGCGGGGGCGCGCTCGTCCGCGCGAACGGGTCACGAAACGCGTTTAGAATGCGGGATGCCGATTCACGCCGCGCTCGCTTCGCGGCCGGCGCCGCGGCGGTCCGCGCGCGCCGACGCCACCCGGCTCGGCATTCGTCGCGTTCGAGGTGCGCCCGTGTGGCATTTTCCCCAGGCTATTCCCGCGTCGCTCGGTCCGTGGGCCGTGTTCGCCAGCGTGCTCGTCACGCAACTCGGCATGCCCGTTCCTGCCGTGCCGATGCTGATCATCGGCGGCACGATGGCGGCGATGGGGCAGGCGTCCTATGCGAGCATGCTCTGCGCGGCGGTCGCCGCGACGGTGCTCGCCGATTCGATGTGGTTCTTCGCCGGGCGCGCGCGCGGCCGGCGGCTCCTCAACGCGCTCGTGCGTTTCTCCCTGTCGCTCGACGCGACGCTGCGCGTCGCGCGCAAGGTGTTCGAAAAGCACGGCGCGCCGCTGCTCGTGCTCGCGAAATTCCTGCCGGGCCTCGGGCTCGTGTCCGCGCCGCTGCTCGGCACGACGGCCGTCGCCGTGTGGGTGTTCCTGCTCTGGGACGTCGCGGGCGCGTCGCTGTGGGCGAGCGTGTGGCTCTTCGGCGGCGCGGCGCTGCACGACGAGATCGTGCGGCTGATGCAGTGGGTGAGCGCGAGCGGCGGCACGCTGTTCGACGCGTTCGCGGCGATCTTCGTCACGTTCCTGCTGTACCGCTGGGCGATGCGCGTGCGCTTTCGCCGCTGGCTCGCGAAGATCCGCATCAGCCCGCAGCAGCTCGACGCGATGCTGAAATCGGCCGCGCCGCCCGTCGTGTTCGACGCGCGGCCGCGCGCGGTGCGCGAGAAGGAGGCGTACCGGATCGCGGGTGCGTATCCGCTCGATCTCGATTCGCCCGATCCGTTGCATCCGGACCTGACGACGCGTGCGATCGTCGTCTACTGCGTGTGCCCGAACGAGGCAACCGCCAAGCGCATCGTGAGCCAGCTGCAGCGCAAGCAGATCCGCCACGCGCTCGCGCTGAAGGGCGGCCTCGACGCATGGGAGAAGCTCGGCTATCCGGTCGAGCCGCTGCCCGCGGATTTCGACGCGGCGCGCTACGTCGCGCCGCCTGTCGTGCCGGGCGACGGCGGTTTTCCGATGCGCGCAGGCGTGACGGACTAGCCGCGCGGCGAGCGCGGCGGCCCGGCGCGCCGCCGCCGCGCCGTTTCATCGTCCGGCCGGATCGCTTCGACGCTTCGCGCGCATTCCATTTCGACGACCGATCACGAACCCGCCCATGCCCGCGCGTCCCGCTTCCTCCGCTCGTCCGCCGATTCCGCGCACCGTCTGGGCGCTCGGCTTCGTCAGCTTGTGCATGGACGTGTCGTCCGAGCTGATTCATGCGCTGCTGCCGATCTATCTGGTGACGACGATGGGGATGAGCGTCGCGGCGCTCGGCGTGCTCGAAGGCGCGGCCGAGGCGAGCGCGATGATCGTCAAGATCTTCTCGGGCGCGCTGAGCGACTGGCTCGGCCGGCGCAAGGCGCTGCTTCTGCTCGGCTACGGGCTCGCCGCGCTGACGAAGCCGCTGTTCCCGCTTGCGGGCGGCCCGGCGACGGTGGCCGCCGCGCGGCTCCTCGATCGCGTGGGCAAGGGCATCCGCGGCGCGCCGCGCGACGCGCTCGTCGCCGACATCGCGCCGCCCGAGATCCGCGGCGCGTGCTTCGGGCTGCGCCAGTCGATGGATACCGTCGGCGCGTTCGCCGGGCCGCTGCTCGCGATCGCGCTGATGCTCGCGTTCGCCGGTCACATTCGCGTCGTGCTGTGGTTCGCGGTCGTGCCGGCGTTTCTCGCGGTCGCGCTGATCGTGTTCGGCGTCGACGAGCCGGCGCCCGCGCCCGCCGCCGCGCGGGCGTTCCGCTCGCCGCTGCATTGGCGCGCGCTGCGCGCGTTTTCGGGGCGCTACTGGTTCGTCGTGCTGATCGGCACCGCGTTCACGCTCGCGCGCTTCAGCGAAGCGTTTCTCGTGCTGCGCGCGCAGCAGGCGGGCCTCGACGTTGCGTGGATTCCGGCCGTGATGGTGGTGATGAGCGTCGCGTACGCGGCGTCCGCGTACCCCGTCGGCATCGTGTCGGACCGGTTCGGCGCGCGCGCGCCGCTCGCGGCCGGCATGCTGCTCTTGGTCGCGGCCGATCTGGTGCTCGGCGCGAGCGCGTCGCTGACGGCGCTGTTCGCAGGCGTCGCCGTGTGGGGATTGCACATGGGCTTTACGCAGGGGATGCTGGCGGCGCTCGTCGCGGAAACCGCGCCGCCGGACCTGCGCGGCACCGCGTTCGGCGTGTTCAATCTCGCGGGCGGGATCGCGATGCTGGCGGCGAGCGCGCTCGCCGGCTGGCTGTGGGAGCGCCACGGCGCACCGACGACGTTCTTCACGGGCGCGGCGCTCGCGGCCGTCGCGCTCGCGATGTGCGGCTTCGTTCGGCGGCGGGCGCAATACGCGGAGTGACGGCGGCCGTTCGATGTTCGGTGACGCGCCGGATCGATCGGCGTTGACGGAGATCGAGGCGGCGAAGACGAGGGCGAAGGCGAAATCGAACGCAGCGGTAGCGTCGGCGGCGACGACGAGAGCGACGACAAGGGCGACGACGAGAGCGACAAGGATGACGATGGCGACGATGTGACGAGCGATGGGCTCGAGCATGGGGGCGTGCGGAGCGTGAGCGTGCCGCATGTCGATTGCGCCGATCGCGCACACGTTGCCGCACGAAGCGCCTGCCTGATCGCGCGGCGTCAACGCTGCGTCGCGCATCGCCATCGCGCATCACGAA
Source organism: Burkholderia sp. MSMB1498 (assembly GCF_001526245.1). Lineage (NCBI taxonomy): Bacteria > Pseudomonadati > Pseudomonadota > Betaproteobacteria > Burkholderiales > Burkholderiaceae > Burkholderia > Burkholderia sp. MSMB1498. Next base: position 43,125 of record NZ_LOYJ01000070.1, on the reverse strand, counting down.
CGCGTTCGTCGCCGGACGCGACCGACCATCCGCGCACGGCGATCGGAAACGCTGCGCGCCGGCGCGCAGCGATCGACGAACATGCCGAGCGCCGCGCTCGCTCTTCCCGCCGATCGTGCGCCGCCGTCCGATCGCCTTCCCGGTCGCCGATCATTCGCAAAGCCCCTGCAAAACCCCTGCGAAACTGCTGCGAAACCCCGGTAAAGCACCCGCAAAACTGCGCGGCCGACAGGGTTTTAAAAACGCTCTATGCTCAACGCTCCATCAACGAGCGCGTTCGCAACCGTCCAGATAAACATATCTCGTTTTCTTCGTTTCGCACGCGCGACAGACGATATAGGGTTCGCCGATATGACGATCGATACGGTGTCATCCACTTCCATTCCGCTCGCGTGGATCGCGGGCGTCGGCGCGAGCGCCGGGCTCGGCGCGGCCGTCGGCCGGCGCTTCGCGCGCGAGGGCTTCGCGGTCGTGCTGACGGGGCGCACGCACGAGCGCGTCGCGGCCGTCGCCGACGAGATCCGCGCGCAAGGCGGCGTCGCGCACGTCGCGAGCGGCGACATCGCGAGCGAGTCCGACGTCGAGCGGCTCGCCGTCGAAGTGCGCACGCTCGGCACGCTGCGGGCGGGGGTGTTCAACGCGGGCAACGCCGTGCGCGCGCCGACGCTCGAACTGAGCGTCGCGCAGTTCGAGAACGCGTGGCGCACGAACGTGATCGGCGGTTTCCTGTTCGCGAAGGTCGCGCTTGCACAGTTGCTCGACGCAAACAACGACACGCCCCGCAGCCTGCTGTTCACGGGCGCGACGGCGTCGTTGCGCGGCCGCCCGCCGTTCGCCGCGTTCGCGTCGGCGAAGGCCGGCCTGCGCTCGCTCGCGCAGACGCTCGCGCGCGAGTTCGGGCCGCGCGGCATTCACGTCGCGCATGCGGTGATCGACGGCGGCATCGATGGCGAGCGCTTGCGCAGCGCCGCGCCCGAGCGCGCCGCGCAAGCGGGCGCCGACGGGCTGCTGTCGCCCGACGCGATCGCCGAGAGTTACTGGCAACTGCACGTGCAGCATCGCAGTGCGTGGACGCAGGAGCTCGATCTGCGTCCGTACAACGAAGCGTTCTGACGAGGAGTAGTCGCGATGAGCACAGTCATCGAACAGCGGCCGCTTGTGCAGGAAGGCGGCGAGATCGAAGCGGAAGTCAACTATCTGGCGAAGGGCGTCGCGCGCCCGGTGGCGTACACGTTCGAGCCGCCGCCCGGCACGCCGTGGGCGACGGGCGAGCTCGCGCCGCGGCGCGTGAAGATTCGCGACGCGCGGCCGCTCGCGGCGGCGGGCGCGCTCGGGCTCGATGCGAGCGGCTTCGAGCTCGTCGCGCATCGCAGCGCGCTCGCGGATTTTGCCGACGACGCGGCGATCCGCTCGCGCTACTACGCTGAAGTCGACGCGCTCCTGCGCGCGGCGACGGGCGCCGAGAAGGTCGTCATCTTCGATCACACGCTGCGCGACAGCGCGCAAGGCTCGCGCGCGACGGCCGCGCTGCGCGAGCCGGTGCGGCGCGTGCACAACGATCAGACGTTCGTATCGGCGCCGCGCCGCGTGCGCGATCATCTGCCCGCGGACGAAGCCGAGGCGCGCTTGCGGCACCGCTTCGCGATCGTCAACGTGTGGCGTCCGCTCGACGTCGTCGAACGGCTGCCGCTCGCGCTATGCGACGCGCGCACGATCGCGCCGGACGATCTCGTGCCGAGCGATCTCGTCTATCGCGACAAGGTCGGCGAGACGTATTCGGTTCTCGCGAATCCCGCGCATCGCTGGCTCTACTTTCCGCGGCTGCGCGCCGACGAGGTGCTGCTGCTGAAGATCTACGATTCGCTCGACGACGGGCGCGCGCGCCTCACCGCGCACACCGCGTTCGACGATCCGACGACGCCCGCGACCGCCGCGCCGCGCCGGAGCATCGAGGTGCGCGCGCTCGTGTTCTGGCCGGCGGCCGCGTGAGCCGAGCGGCAAGCGGCCTGCGGCGGCGACGCGGCGAATAGCGCGGGGCCTCGGTCGGGCTGCCGGCGCACATTGCGCTTGCGACGCGCGTCGGCGGCGCGCGCGGGGCGCGGCGCGGCGCATGGCGCACATGGCGGGGCGGGCCCGCCAAGCGCCGGCCGCCAAGCGCCGGCCGCCGTGCGCCGCCGCACCGCAAGCCGCCGCCGCACCGCAAGTCTGCCGCGGCATCGGCCGCATCCTCGGCCATGCGCGCAGCGCAGCGTGCGCATGGCCGCCTTGCCGCTCGCACGCGGCACAAACGGCTGGCGGCGAGCGCCGTATTCTTCATATAATTACCGCTGCATTTCGGCCGGGCGTGCAATGTCGATCCGGGCGTCGGCGCGTCTTGCGTCGCTTGTCCGATCGTCGTCGATTGCCCGCTTCAAGCAAAGCGAACGCGCGCGTGCGACACGCGCGTTCGTCGATGCGCGTGCGGCGCGGCGGCGGCGCATTGCTTCGACGCGACCCGAAGCAGCTTCCGGCGCGTGTAGCGATACGTGATACGCGAGCGATTCGCACCGCCGAGCCGCATCGTTGCGATCGTCGGCGCGATTCGGCTTCGACGCCGATGCGATCACGGATCGCGTGCGCGTTCATCGGAGCCGGCGCGTCGCGCCGTCTTCGCGCAGCGGCCCGCGGCGGCGCACGCAACGGTCTTTCCTCGACACGAACATGACAGCGGCACACTCGCGCGCCGCCAGGAGACATCGGTGACTTCACAAGACGAACGGCTGCACCGCGGCCTGGAGGAGCGGCACATCAACCTGATGGCGCTCGGCGCGACGATCGGCGTCGGGCTCTTTCTCGGCTCCGCCTCCGCGATCCGCGCGGCCGGCCCGGCGATCCTGCTGACCTACGTCCTCGGCGGCATCGCGATCTTTCTCATCATGCGCGCGCTCGGCGAGATGGCGATCGACAATCCGGTCGCGGGCGCGTTCAGCCGCTACGCGCAGGACTACATCGGGCCGCTCGCCGGCTATCTGACGGGCTGGACCTACTGGTTCATGTGGATCGTCACGTGCATGGCCGAAATCACGGCGGTCGGCGTCTACATGCACATGTGGTTTCCCGGCGTGCCGAACTGGATCTGGACCTTCGCCGCGCTGATCGTGATGGGCGCGGTGAACTTCATCGCGGTGAAGCTGTACGGCGAATTCGAGTTCTGGTTCGCGCTGATCAAGATCGTGACGATCGTGCTGATGATCGCGGGCGGCGGCCTGATGATCGTCGCGGGCGTGGGCAACGGCGGCGTGCCGACCGGCATTTCGAACCTGTGGGCGCACGGCGGCTTCATGCCGAACGGCTGGTCGGGCGTCGTCGACGCGCTGCCGATCGTGATGTTCGCGTATCTCGGCGTCGAGATGCTCGGGCTGACGGCGGGCGAGGCGCGCAATCCGGAGAAGTCGCTCGCGAAGGCCGTGAATTCGGTGTTCTGGCGCGTCGTGATCTTCTACGTCGGCGCGCTGTTCGTGATCATGTCGATCTATCCGTGGAACCAGATCGGCACGCAGGGCAGCCCGTTCGTCATGACGTTCTCGCGGCTCGGCATCCCGGCCGCGGCCGGCATCATCAACTTCGTCGTGTTGACGGCCGCGCTGTCGTCGTGCAACAGCGGAATCTTCAGCACCGCGCGGATGCTGTTCAATCTCGCCGAGCAGGGGCAGGCGCCCGAGCGGCTCGCGTCGGTGAACCGGCGCGGCGTGCCGGTGCAGGGCGTGCTGATTTCGGTGGCGCTGCTGTTCGTCGGCGTCGCGCTCAATTACTATGCGCCGCAGAAGGTGTTCGTGTGGCTCACGTCGGTGTCGACGTTCGGCGCGATCTGGACGTGGTGCGTGATCCTGATCGCGCAACTGCGCTTTCGCCGCCGCGTGCCGGCGGAGCGCCTTGCGCGGCTGCCGCTGCGCGTGCCGCTCTATCCGGCGTCGTCGTTCGTCGCGCTTGCGTTTCTCGCATTCGTCGTCGTGCTGATGGCGTTCTCGCCCGACACGCGCGTCGCGCTCGTGATCGGGCCGCTGTGGATCGTCGCGCTGACCGTGTACTACTACGTGAGCCAGGCGGGACGGCGCGCTCAGATGACGTCGCCGACGGACGGTTGAGCGCTGCAAGGCGCTGGCCGACGGCGGACGACGAGAGGCTGCGTGCGCCTGCCGTCGATCGCGGCGGGGCGTTCGTCGTCGATTCGGCGGGCCGGTGCGCACGTGAGCGCGTGTGGCGGCGCGTCACGTCGGCACGTGCCGGTTCCATTGGAATTTCATTTTCCGCTTCGGATGGGGGCGCGTTTCGCGTATTGCGGGCGCTTTCGATTTCGCCGCGTGAGGTGCGATGCGGCATGCACTGGCGTGCGAGCGATTTGGTGCGCGATTCCGCGCGCGGCGGCGCATGCCATGCCGGCCGGCCGCAATGGGAACGCGACGAAAACGACGCAAGAACATCCGCGTGCGACTCACTTCGCGCGCCATGCATGCTGCGAACCCGCGCGACTCATGGGTGCGATACGCGATGCGACGGAAGATGGAAGATATGCGAACGAGCGCACCGACAAACGAAGCGACGAACGCCGCGCGGGATTCAAATCGCTTCAAATGGCGCGCTGAAGCCGCCCCCTTCATTCAGACGCCGGCGTCGATTAATTCGGATACCGCGAGGTTCGGCTCGACGCCGCAATGACGACACCAATCGAGATAAAGGAGAATATCGACATAGCGTTCCCCGCGTTCGATCTTGGAGAGATAGGACTGGTCGATGCTCAGGCGCTCGGCCAATTGCGTCTGGGTGAGGCCCGCCGCTCTTCTCAACGCGCGCAGATGCGTGCGCAGAACGACATAACGAGGGTGATGAATGGAAGGGAGCATGGGCGAATGCTCCCTGCTGAAACCAAATAGTCCACCTTGGCCTAATTGGGCTATGATAGCTGAAAACTGACTTCGGCACTATTCAACATAACAACATGGTATTCGATTGTCGGTCGAAAAGAGGCAGTGGAATCATACGGGGAAATGGTAATGGCAACATACAAGGAATTGCTTGCCCAATTGGATGATTTGAAGCATCAGGCGAAGACCGCGCGCGCGGTAGAACTGCCCGATGTGCTCGTCGAGTTGCGTAGAAAGATCGACGAGTACGGCCTCACGCAAAAGGACCTGTTCCCGCCTCGTCTCGGCCGGCCAAAGAAAGAGGACTTGCTGCCGAAGCCGCGCTATCGCGATCCGGAGACGGGCGCGACGTGGACGGGACGCGGCCGAGCCCCGGCGTGGATCGCGGGGCAGGACCGCGATCCGTTCCTGATCGATTAGCGTGCTTGCTGCGATCGCACGCGGCGAGGGTCGCGGGCGATCCGGTTGCGCGGCATTCGCTGCGGCTGGTTCGTCGTGGCTCGTCTGCGTTCGTGCGTTCGCGAGTCGTACGTTCTTGTGATCGTCGGCTCACGCGATCGCCGAATCGCGCGCAATGTGCGTTTGAATGCGCCGCCCGTGCGGCGTCGCGGCAGGTTTCGATCGCCGGACGCGCTGCGCGGCCGGGTATCTTCATCAACACGGCGCGCGTTCGATCGTCGTCGTTCGTCTTGTTTGAAACGATCGAAGCGCGCCGAACCGATATCCATTGTCATGTCGGCCGCCGCGCTCGCGCCATGCGACGCGGCGCGACGGCGCGGGCGTCAACGCGCGGCGTCCGTCCGTGCGACCCCGAAGCGCTCGTTGTGTCCGACGCCGTTCAGATAGTAATTGCCGATCACCGCTTCGCGGGCGGCCGCGGGATTATGTGAGGCGAGCACGCGCGCGTTGCGCCAGTGGCGGTCGAAGCGGCGTGTCTCGCTCGTCGCCGATGCGCCGCCCACTTCGAACAGCAGCGTCGCGGCCTCGAGCGTCTGCGCGAGCACGATTTGCTGCGCCTGGAACGCCTGGATGTCGACGCGCACGTACGCGTCGTCGGTCGCATTGCCGTTCGCGCGCGCGGCGCTGACGTCGTCGAGCGTGCGCGCGATCGCCGCGACGATGCTCTGAGTCGAATAGGCGAGGCTCGCGAGCCGCCCGATCACGCGCTGCACGAGCGGATCGTGACGCGGGCTCGATTCGCCCGGCACGCCGAACGTGCGCGTGCGCTCGCGCGTGAACGCTACCGCGTCGCGCAGCACCGCGCGCGAGATGCCCGCGAGATTCGCTAGGTGCAGCGTCTGGAAATACGCGGTCAGCAGACTGTTGGTGCGCGGCGCCGATGCGTCGAAGCGGCGATAGATGTTGTCGGGCTCGACTTCGACGCGCGTGAAGCGCGTCGTGCCGCTGCCCGTCAGCCGCTGGCCGAAGCCGTCCCAATCGTCGATGCGCTCGACGCCGGGCGTGTCGGCCGGCACGAGCACGCGCAGGTCCGTGTCGCCATCGTTCGCGGTCACGTCGATCCAGTCCGCATACAGCGTGCCCGTCGTGTAGTACTTCTCGCCGTCGAGCACGAGCCTGCCGTTTTCGCGCGACAGCCGCACCGTGTTGCTCGTCACGGCGCTCCGCTCGGCCGTCGCGCCGCCGACGATCGTTCCGCGTGCGATGCGTGCGAACCAGCGCTCGCGCAGCGTGGCTTCGGGGCTCTCGTGCAGCATCTCGACGAAGCCGCCGTGCACGCGCAGGATCTGCGGCAGATTCGAATCGGCTTCGCCGAGCCGCGCGATCAACGCGAAGAACGGCGCGAGGCCGATGCCGTCGCCGCCCGCGGCGCTCGGCACGCGCAGCTTCGTGAAGCCCGCGTCGCGCAGCCATTCGACGGGCTCGTACGGCAGGTCGCGATGCTGATCGCGCGCGACCGCGCCCTGCGCGATCCGATCGAACACCGGCGCGAAGCGGCGGATCAGCGGATCGTCGTCGAACAGGAGGGCGGCGTCGGCGGTCGCGCGTTCGTGCGTGTCGGCGTGCTGCCGGGCGGCGGGCGTCGCGGCGCGCCGCAGCGTGAAATCGGGCGTGGAGATGGCCATCGAAGGTCCTGGCGGGATGTGGGCGCAAAAAAAGACGTTAAACGGAGCGAGCCCGCCCGGACAACAAACGATTCATGCGATGCTTATGCGGCCGAGCGGGTTCGCGCGACGGCGTGCGCCGTTCGACGTCGCCGCGCGACGAGCGTCGCGCGGCGATCGACGCGGTGCCGGTTGACGCGATGCGCATCGGCGCGCCGTCGCGTCTCGCGACGGCGCGCACGGCATGATGCGCACGGCATGATGCGCACGGCATGATGCGCACGGCATGATGCGCACGGCATGATGCGCACGGCATGATGCGATGCGATGGAAGCGCACACGGCGGAGTTCCCGTAATCGTTCGTACGCGTGCACGAGCCGCAAATCACAAGCCGGCAACGACAAACGACAAACGACAAACCGCAAACCGCAAACCGCAAACCGCAAACCGCAAACCGCAAACCGCAAACCGCAAACCGCTAACGACCGACCTTCGCAATCTGCCGCTTCGCCGCCTTGCTCCGCGCGGGAATCCACGTGGCGGCGAAGAGGGCGAGCGCGAACCAGCCGAGCGCGACGTCGCCGACGAGATGGATGAGCTCGCCCGGCATCATCAGGCCTTGCACGAACATCAGGCCGAAGTGGGCGGCATTCGCGACGACCGTGAAGTCGAGAAACAGCCGGTGCTCGAACGGATCGTTCGCGGCTTCCCACAGGAAAATGCCCCACACGACATAGACGGTGGAGATCATCAGTTCGTAGTGCTCGCCGCCGCCGTGCACGCCGCCCCAGCGCACGAGGCGCATCACCAGAAGGCCGATCGGATCGCCCGCGATCTGATGGTCGATGCCGAGCAGGATCGTAACGATCGCCGCGCCGAAGAACAGAACGAAGGCCGCGCCGAGCAGGCGCGTGATCAGCGAGAGCCATGGGGAGGCTTGCGGCCGGTCGTGCTGCCGGGTCGAAGTCGAAGGCATGAAATGCACCGTCCGTGTGAGATTGATCGACGCGAGCGCGCCAACGCACGGTCGAAGCGCTCGCGCTTGCAAAAGGCGCGGGCCGATCGCCGATGCGCGACGCATCGGCGATGCGCGCGGCGTTCAGCTTGCTTGTGCCGTCATCGGATGCAGCGGAATGCGTCGCGGCGCGGCATTCGCCGCGTATCGCGCGTTGCTTGCGTCGATGTTCTCGAGCAGCCGGTCGAGTTGCGCGAAGTGCCTGCGATTGTCGTGTTGCCACGGGTGGAAGCCGGGCTTGAAGTACGCGAGCGTACTCGGCGTCAGACGGATGAGGCCTTTCACGAAGAACCGTGCGAACGCCCACTTACCGGTGACCTTGCCGTGCATTCGCCGGTGCGCGTTCATGAACGCGATGTGGAAATAGAAATTCGTTCCCCAGAACACGGCGCTCGTCATCAGCATCGAGCCGACGCGCATCAGATAGCGCGTCGGGCCCGGCTTCATCACCGCGTTCCACACGTCGAACGCGACCGCCTTGTGCTCGGTCTCTTCCATCGAATGCCAGAGCCACATGTTCGCGTACGCGTCGGCCGAGTCGTGGAAGTGCTCGAAGTTGCTGAGCAGCATGTCGGTCATGATCGCCGTGTAGTGCTCGAACGCGATCGTCTGCGCGAGCCGCAGCGGAGGCGGCAACATCTTCCACATCAACTGCGTGAACTTCCAGAAGCCGCGGTCGAGCCGATGCGCGGGATAGCCGGCCGCCTCGGCGACGTCGTTGAACTCGACGTGCTCGCGGCTGTGCATCGCCTCCTGTCCGATGAAACCCCGGACTTGCTCCAGCAGTTCGGGGTCCTGAATGCGATCCCGGTAATGACGAACCGAATCGATGAAAAAGCGCTCTCCCGCGGGAAACATCAGCGACAGCGCGTTGAAGTAGTGCGTGTTGGCCACGCCGTTCACGTGCCAATCGCCGATGCGATCGGGCGGGAGGGCGAAGCGAACGTCACGGCGGATTATGGCTGACATCGGGTCTCTCCATGTTTTGCGAATCAGCGGCGCGTCCGCATCGATTGAGCGATCACGGGCGGACGCGAGCGGTCGAGCCGTCCGCGTTCCGTTCGACGCAATGCGGCGGCTCTTTAAATAACGATCGTTATGGAATGAACGCTACGCCGCGATTTGATCGTTGTCAACTGAGTCATTGTTCAATGTATTGATTGAGGCGTGCCGGGCGACGCGATAAGACAAGCCGGGCGCGGGCGGGCGGTTGGGGGTGAGGGGAAACGCGAAGCCGGCGGAGCGCGGAGATCCGCGTGCGCCGGATGCGTTGTGCATCGCCGCATCGCCGCGCGGCGCGACGCATCCCGGCACGCCGCGCCGCGTTGAGTCACATTGCGATGCAGCAAGGCGCGCCGCCGCGCGTCGTGCGGCCTCTTGTTGCGCCGCACGAGGTGCCGGCGCACCGGCGACATCGCCGCCGCCCGCTTAGCGCCGCCGCGCATAACGATTTGCGGATAAATTCGTGGCGACGCGCATCCGATCGGCACAGAATCGCCGGCATTCCCAACGACATGCCTCGCGAGCGAGGCCGACCGCCGATGAGCCGAGATCTGTTGCTCCTGCTGGAACCCGGATTCGCCGATCCCCAACACCCGGGCGAGCGTTTCGTCTGTCCCGGCAGCGTGCCGATCGAAGGGCTGCTCGCGAGCGATCCGTCGAGGCAGGCGGGCCTCGACATTCGCCGGCTGCCGTTCGCGCGGCCGCGCGAGGCGGCGATCGCCGCGCTCGACGCCGAGCATCAGGGCCTGCCCGTGCTCGTGCTGGGCGACGACGCGCCGCCGCCCGACGACGCGCTCGCGCTCGGCGACAAGCGCTTCGTCACCGATTCGCGCCGCATCCTGGAGCTGCTCGCCGAGCGGCACGGTTTTCCGAAACTGCACTGAGCGGCCCGGCGGCCGGATGCCGACGCGGCCTCGGTCGCCTTGCCCGCGGCCCGGCGCGGCATCGGCCCGGGCATGCCGCCGCCGCATCGCCGATTCGCCGCCGCCCGACTTCATCGATGACGCCGATCCTCAAACAGCCGTCGCGCCGCCAGCTGCATCTGAACGTCAACATCCTGCATTCGGGCTTCGTGCCGTCCGCATGGCGGGTGGACGACGCCGATCCGCGCGCGTTCGTCGACGTCGCGCACTACGTGCGCGTCGCGCGGATTGCCGAAGCCGCTAAGTTCGACGCGGTGTTTCTCGCGGACAACGCGTCGATCGTCGATCAGATCGACTTCCGTCCGATCACCGCGCTCGAGCCGACGATCCTGCTCGCGACGATCGCCGGCGCGACGACGCGCATCGGCCTCATCGGCACGGCGTCGACGAGCTACAACGAGCCGTTCAATCTCGCGCGCCGCTTCGCGTCGCTCGATCACGCGAGCGCCGGGCGCGCCGGCTGGAACATCGTGACGACGGCCGATCCCGGCTCCGCGCGCAACTTCGGCCTCGACGCGGTGCCCGATCATGCGCAGCGCTATGCGCGCGCGGCCGAGTTCGTCGAAATCGTGAAGGCGCTGTGGGACAGCTGGGACGACGACGCGCTCGTCGCCGACAAGGCGCGCGGCGTTTTCGTTGATACGGCCAAGGTGCGGCCGATCGCGCATCGCGGCGCGCATTTCCGCGTGCGGGGGCCGCTGAATCTGCCGCGTCCGCCGCAAGGGCATCCGGTGCTCGTGCAGGCGGGCGGCTCGGCCGACGGGCGCGCGTTCGCCGCGCGGCACGCGGAGGCGGTGTTCTGCGCATCGCAATCGTTCGACGAGGCGCTCGGCTACGCGCGCGAGCTGAAGGCGGCCGCCGCCGGGCTCGGTCGCGGCGACGTGAAGGTGCTGCCGGGCTTGACGACGATCATCGGCGCGACCGAGGCCGACGCGCTGCGCCGCCGCGACGCGCTCGTCGACCTGATCCCGCTGCGCTACGGGCTGAACCGGCTCGCGGGCACGCTCGGCGTGCCGGTCGAGCGGCTCGCGCCCGATGCGCCGCTGCCGGACGATCTCGCGCTGCCCGACGGCGGCAATGGCAACCACACGTTCTTTCACGCGACGCTCGCGAGCGCGCGGCGGCATCGCTACACGGTGCGCGAGCTGTTGCGCGAGATGGCGGGCGGCGGGGGGCACCGGGTGATCGTCGGCACGCCCGAGCAGATCGCCGACGACATCGCGCACTGGTTCGAAGCCGGCGCGGCCGACGGCTTCAACCTGATGCCGGACGTGCTGCCGGGCGGCCTGCAGGATTTCGTCGACGGCGTGGTGCCGATCCTGCAGCGGCGCGGCCTCTTTCGCACCGAATACGAAGGAACGACGTTGCGCGACCATCTCGGCCTGCCGCGGCCGGAGCGAGAGTGTGCGTCTGAGCGTGCGTGAGGTGCGTGAGGTGCGCCGGTTCGATCGGCGCGCGCGACGCCCGCGCATGCGATCGCATGAAGCGGCGCGATTCGCTCGGCGGACGAATGCGCGACCGAACCTGAACGGGATTCGACACCGCTCGATACGGCTCGATACGGCTCGACACGGCTCGACACGGCTCGATACGGCTCGATACGGCTCGATACGGCTCGATACGGCGAGTCGAGTCGAGGCGATTCGGGCGATTCGCTTTCCCGCCGCATCCGGCCGGACCCGCAGGCAAAAGACGTGCCTCGGAGCGCTTCCGAACGCCTCGCCGATTCCACGCTCCGGATCACGCACGACGTCGCTCGCATCGCCGATGCGCCGAGCGATCGCGGGCGGCGCGCGGCGCAGCGCAAAGCCGGCGCGCCGCAAAAAGCCCCAAGGAAACGCTGATTAAAGACCAGATTCACGCTACTGAGCACGACCCGACAAGGGTTTGCGGGGCTGCGAGCGATCAAATCAGTGTTGCCCCAACACAATGATTTGCGGGGTTGTTAATTCGTTGTATTCGCGCGTCCAAGACGACAGCACGGGTATCATTCGACGCTTCCCACCATCGCGCGGCGGTTTCCTGTCGCGCCCACGACGAGATACCCATGAGCCTGCACAAGATCATCTACGATACGGACCCGGGCGTCGACGATTCGATGGCGCTCGTGTTCCAGGTGCTTCATCCGGACATCGAACTGCTCGGCGTGACGAGCGTGTTCGGCAATGCGACGATCGACACGACGACCCGCAACGCGCTCTATCTCGCGGGCCGCTTCGCGCCCGGCGTGCCCGTCGCGCGCGGCGCGGCCGCGCCGCTGCGGCGGCCCGCGCCCGAGCCGCTCGGCGGCATCCACGGCGACGACGGCCTCGGCAACACGGGCCTCAGCCAGCCCGTGGACGTCGCGCGCGCGCCGAACCTCGACGCGCGGCCCGCGCATCGCTTCATCATCGACACGGTGCGCGCGCATCCGCACGAAGTCACGCTACTCGCGGTCGGCCCGCTGACGAATCTCGCGCACGTGCTTGCCGAGGCCCCCGAGGTCGCGACGCTCGTCAAGCAGGTCGTCATCATGGGCGGTGCGTTCGGCACCGCGGGCGTGCTCGGCAACGTGTCGCCCGCCGCCGAGGCGAACATCGCGGGCGATCCGGACGCGGCGGACATCGTGATGTCGGCGTCGTGGCCGCTCGCGGTCGTCGGGCTCGACGTTACGCAGGCCACGATCATGACGACCGACTATCTCGCCGCGCTGCGCGACGACGCGGGCGACGCGGGCCGCTTCGTCTGGGACGTGTCGCGCCATTACGAGGCGTTTCATCGCGCGAGCGCGGGGCTCGCGGGCATCTACGTGCACGATTCGTCGGCGGTTGCGTACGTGGTCGCGCCGCAGCTGTACAAGACGCGCACGGGCCCCGTGCGCGTGCTGACGAGCGGCATCGCGGCCGGCGAGACGATCCAGAAGCCGTCGACGATGACCGTGCCCGCGCCGGACTGGGACGGCCGGCCGCCGCGCGACGTGTGCGTCGGCGTCGACGCGGACGCGATGCTCGCGCTCTATCGGAAGACGCTCGTCGGCTGACGGGCCGCGCGCCACCCGCGCCACCCGCGCCGCCCGCGCCGCCCGCGGTCCGTCAGGCGTCGAAGCCGATCGTCTGCAGGAAGCGCTCGAACGTCGCCGCGTCCGCGTAGGACTTCTGCGTGCCGAGGCCCGTCACCGAATGCGCGGCGTACGCGGACGCGAGCCGCATCGCGGAGGGCGCGTCGCCCGTCGCGACGTAGTGGCGCGCGAAGCAGCCGATGTATGCGTCGCCCGCGCCCGTCGTGTCGCGCGCGTCGGCGGCAACGGGCGGCACGCGCACGACGCCCGTGCGCGACACGAGGAGCGAGCCTTTGTCGCCGAGCGTGACGATCACGTTCTTCAGCCCGCGCTCGACGAGCGATTCCGCCGCGCGCTCGATCGCGTCGGGAGAGTCGGTCGGCATGCCCGACACGAGCGCGAGCTCGGTTTCGTTCGGCACGAGGAACTCGAGCTTCGCGAGCCGCGCGAAGTCGAGGCCGGGCGCGCCCGGCGCGGGATTGAGCAGCACCGGGATGCCGCGCGCGGCGGCGAAGTCGATCGCGTAGTAAACCGTATCGATGTCGATCTCGAGTTGCAGCACGACGAGGCGGCTCGCCTCGATCTTCGCGGCGGCCGCGTCGATGTCGGCCGGCTTCAGATGCCGGTTCGCGCCCTTGACGATCAGGATGCGGTTGCGTGAATCGGGGCTCACGAAGATCGGCGCGACGCCGCTCGACACGCCGGGCACGCGGCGCACGTGCTCGGTGTCGATGCCGACGCGCTCGAAGTTGCGCAGCGTGTTGTCGGCGAACAGGTCGTCGCCGACCTTCGACACCATCACGACGCGCGCGCCCAGCTTCGACGCGGCGACCGCCTGGTTCGCGCCCTTGCCGCCGCAGCCGAGCTCGAAGTTCGGCGCTTCGAGCGTTTCTTCGTCGGCCGGCATCCGCGTGACGTAGGTCACGAGGTCGACCATGTTGCTGCCGATTACGGCGATCGTCTCCATCTGTTGTGTCCTCGGAAGTGAAGTGTTGTCGTGTTCGACGGGTGAGCGCGTGCGGTCGCCCGCATCCGAATGGAATCACATCGGGCGCGCGCGCTCAATCGTCCCGGCGACCCGGCGACCCGGCGAGATCGGCGAGATCGGCGAGATTGACGAGATTGACGAGATTGACGAGATCCGCGCGATCCGCGAGATCGACGCCGCATCCGCGCGGCAGCCCGTTTGCTCGCGCGGGACCCGAAAGACGTTTCGGTTTCCGACATCTTTACGCTCGCGCAGCGCGCGCAGGGACATTCGCGGTGCTCGGCGCATCGGCTGATATAGTGGCGCCCTTTGTTGCCGATGTCGTTGTCAGCGTATGAATAGGTTGTCGCTCCCGCTCAAATGGCCGTTTGCATCACTGATCGTCGTTCAGGCGGCGACGAGCTGGGCGAACGGACCGCATCCGCTCGATGCGGCCGCCGTGTCGTCGCACACGTTCACCGCGAAGGAGATCGGCCGCTCGATGGCCGATGCACGTAGCTACGGATCGCCCGTGACGTCGGTGTTCGGCGAGGCGAAGGGCGCGTCGCGTTCGTTCGAAGCGACGCGGGAAAACGGTGCGGGCGCAGCCGGCTTCGCCGACGAGCTCGGTGCGGCCGAGCGCCGCCAGCGGCTCGCGGAGGAAGATCGGGCCGCGCAGCGATTGCGCGATTCGCGATACGACGGGCGCGGCCGATGGCCGAGCCAGGCTGTGCCGTCCGGGATGCCGAGCCGTCCGGACATCGCGATCGAAAAACCCGTGCCGGGCGTCGTGTGCGCGAGCGGCACGGACAACTCGATCGGGTGCAGCAGGGGGTTCTGAACGCAGGCGCGGCATCGGGCGCGCCCGCGGCGCGCGTCGCGTAGCCGCGTGTCGTTGCTCGTTGCGCCGAGCTGCGCCGCGTCGCTGGCGGGCTTCGTCGAGCCAGGAGGGCGAGCGCATCGCGTGTGCGTGAGCGCGACGCACTGCGCGCACGCGCGGCGGGCCGGCCGTGCGCTATCATCTGCGAATCCCTTGTTCGGTCATGGCCTTTCCGTCCCCGTAATCGGGCGAGCGCCACCGGCCGTCCGTCATCGCCGAAGCCCGTGCCGCCCGATTCGTCGTCTCCTCCCGCGTTCTATTACCTGTCGAACTTCGAGCGCGCGCTCGCGTGGCTCGTCGAGCGCTACGACGACGTGCTCGACGCCGACGAGCGCGCGTTCGTCGCCGCGTTCGGCGCGCTGCCGCGGGCGTCGCGCGCGCTGCTCGTGCGCATGCTGATGCGCAAGGGGCCGGTCTTTCGCGCGAGCAAGCTCGTTTATGACGAGATCGGCTGTCCGCGCGCGGCCGCGGCGCCGCTCGCGGAGCTCGGCTGGATCGATCCGGAGCCGCCGCTCGCGCTCGACGAACTGTTCGCGCTCGCGACGAAGCCCGAGCTGCGCGGCGCATTCCCCGGCGCATCGGCGGGCGGCGCGATCCGCAAGGCCGACTGGCTCGACGCGCTGCGCGCGAGCCACGAAGGCGCGCGCCCGTGGGCGCAATGGCTGCCGTCGATCGACGATCGCGTGCTGCGCGTGACGGTCGGCGCGCTCTGCGACCGGCTGCGGCTCATGTTCTTCGGCAACCTGCATCAGGACTGGTCGGAGTTCGTGCTTGCCGATCTCGGGCTGCTTCAGTACGAGACGGTCGCGTTCGAGCCGTCGTCGCGCGCGTTTCAGCGGCGCGACGATGTCGACGCGTATCTGCAACTGCACGCGTGCCGCGAGCAGCTCGATCTGTGGCCCGGCGACGCGCCGCTCGCACCCCTCGTCGCGGTTGCGGCCGGGATCGACTGCGGGAACGCATGGCTCGCGATGCGGCGCGCGAAGCTGACGTTCGCGATCGGCCAGGCGTGCGAGCGCCGCGCGGATTGGGACGGCGCGCTCGCCGCCTATGCTTCGAGCGCATGGCCCGGCAGCCGGCAGCGTCGCGTGCGCGTGCTCGAACGCTGCGGGCGTTTCGACGCGGCGCTCGCGCTCGCCGACGAAGCAATGCGCACGCCCGAAAACGACGCGCAGGCGCAGCAGATCGCGCGGATGCTGCCGCGGCTGCGGCGGCGCGTCGGCCTGCCGGCCGCGCGCGCGACGATCGCGCCGGCGATTCCGCGCGACTGCATCGAACTCGCGCCTCCGGGCGCGCCGTATCCGGTCGAATATGTCGCGCGCGATCATCTGAGCCGCGCGGACGCACCCGTCTTCTACGTCGAGAACGCGCTGATCAACTCGCTGTTCGGGCTCCTGTGCTGGGAGCCCGTGTTCGCCGCGGTGCCGGGCGCGTTCTTCCATCCGTTTCAGCGCGGGCCGGCCGATCTGCATGCGCCCGACTTCCGCGCGCGCCGCGCCGCGCAGTTCGACGCATGCCTCGCGCAACTCGACGGCGCGCAATACCGCGACACGATCCGCCGGCACTACGCGCAGAAGATGGGCGTGCAGTCGCCGTTCGTGTTCTGGGGCGCGCTCGACGACGCGCTGCTCGAGCACGCGCTCGCATGCCTGCCCGCCGAGCACCTGCGGCTGTGGTTCGAGCGGCTGCTCGACGACGTGCGCGGCAATCGCTCGGGGCTGCCCGATCTCGTGCGCTTCTGGCCCGGCGAGCGGCGCTACGAGCTGATCGAAGTGAAAGGGCCGGGCGACCGGCTGCAGGACAACCAGATTCGCTGGCTCGACTACTGCGTGCGGCACCGGATGCCGGTGCGCGTGCTCGACGTGCGCTGGGCGGACGCCGCGCCGGCGCGGAAAGGCGAGGAGGCGCTCACGTGAGCTACGTCGTCGCGGTGCGCGCGATGTGCGAGTTCACCGCGCGCGAAGGTGATCTCGATCTTCGCTTCACGCCCGCGCCGAGCGCGCTCGAAGGAATCGCCGGGCACGTGACGGTCGCATCGCGGCGCGGCGCCGGCTACGAGAAGGAGATCGCGCTCGCGGGCGAGCATCGCGGCCTCACGGTGCGCGGCCGCGCGGACGGCTACGATCCGGCGCTGAACCGCGTCGAGGAGATCAAGACGCATCGCGGCGATCTCGACAGGATGCCCGCGAACCAGCGCGCGCTGCATTGGGCGCAGGCGCGCGTGTACGGGCATCTGCTGTGCGAATCGCGCGGGCTCGCGCAGCTGACGGTCGCGCTCGTCTACTTCGACGTCGGCACGCTGCGCGAGACGGTGCTGACCGAAGCGCACACGGCCGCGACGCTGAAGGCGTGCTTCGTCGAGCAGTGCGAGCGCTTCGTCGAGTGGGCGGCGCGCGAGGACGCGCATCTCACGGCGCGCAATGCGGCGCTGCGCGCGCTCGCGTTTCCGCACGCGCGGTTTCGCAGCGGGCAGCGCGAGCTCGCGGTCGCCGCGTATCGCGCCGCGCGCGACGGCCGCGCGCTGCTCGCGCAGGCGCCGACCGGCATCGGCAAGACGCTCGGCACGCTGTTTCCGCTACTCAAGGCATGCGGGGAGGCGCACCTGGACCGGCTCTTCTTCCTGACCGCGAAGACGCCCGGCCGCGCGCTCGCGCTGGATGCGGCCGACACGCTGCGCGCGACGGCGGGCGGCGCGCTGCCGCTGCGCGTGCTCGAGCTCGTCGCGCGCGACAAGGCGTGCGAGCATCCGGACGCCGCGTGCCACGGCGAATCGTGTCCGCTCGCGCGCGGCTTCTACGATCGGCTCGCGGCCGCGCGCGCCGCCGCGCTCGAACACGGCCGGCTCGATCGGGCGGCCGTGCGCACGGCCGCGCTCGCGCACGACGTCTGCCCGTACTATCTCGCGCAGGAGCTCGCGCGGTGGAGCGACGTCGTCGTCGGCGACTACAACTACTACTACGACGGCAGCGCGCTGCTGCACGCGCTCGCGCAGCAGAACCAGTGGCGCGTCGGCGTGCTCGTCGACGAGGCGCACAACCTGCTCGACCGCGCGCGCGGCATGTACAGCGCGGCGCTCGACCAGCGCGAGATCGCCGCAGTCCGCAAGCTCGCGCCCGCGCCGATCGCGAAGGCGCTCGAGCGCCTGAACCGCGAATGGAACGCGCTCAATCGCGAACAGGCGGCCGCGTATGCGGTGCACGCAGGCGTGCCGCCGCGCGTGCTGTCGGCCGCGCAGAATCTGGTCGGCCGGTTTTCCGAGCTCGCCGCGCAATCCCCGCTCGTGTTCGACGACGCGGTGCTGCGCTTTTGCTTCGACGCGATTCACTTCGTCGCGCTCGCCGAGCAGTTCGACACGCATTCGATCTTCGACGCGACGCGCGTGCGCGCGAGCGCGCCGCGTCGCGGCGCAAAGGCATCGATCCTGTGCGTGCGCAACGTGATCCCGGCCGATTTCCTCGCGCCGCGCCACGACGCCGCGTGCGCGACCGTGATGTTCTCGGGCACGCTGAGCCCGTTCGATTTTTATCGCGACACGCTCGGGCTGCCGGGCGACACGGGCTTGCTCGATGTCGAGGGGCCGTTTCGCGCCGAGCAGTTGACGGTGAAGGTCGCGTCGCACGTGTCGACGCGCTGGCGCGACCGCGAGCGCTCGCTCGAGCCGATCGTCGAGCTGATCGCCGCGCAGTACGCGGCGCGCCCGGGCAACTATCTCGGGTTCCTGAGCAGCTTCGAGTATCTGCAGCAGGTCGTCGCGCGGCTGCGCGAGCGCCATCCGGCGCTGCCCGTCTGGGAGCAGGCGCCCGGCATGGACGAGGCCGCACGCGACGCGTTCCTCGCGCGCTTCGAGCCGAACGGGCGGGGCATCGGCTTCGCGGTGCTGGGCGGCGCGTTTTCGGAGGGAATCGATCTCGCGGGCGACCGGCTGATCGGCGCGTTCGTCGCGACACTCGGCCTGCCGCAGGTCAACGACGTCAACGAGGAGATGCGTCGCGCGATGGACGCGCGCTTCGGCTGCGGCTACGACTACATCTATCTGTTTCCGGGGCTGCGCAAAGTCGTGCAGGCGGCGGGGCGGGTGATCCGCACCGAGCGCGACGAGGGCGTCGTGCATCTGATCGACGACCGGTTCCAGCGCGGCGAGGTGCGCCGGCTGCTGCCGCGGTGGTGGCGGTTGATCTGACCGGCCGGATGGCGGAGCCGCGCGCGCGGCGCGGCATCACCGTGTCCATTTGGGGCCGGCGGGCGACGTCGTGCGTCGGCCGGCCCGACGGCGGCGATCAACGCACCCAGTGGCACACGCGATGGTGGTGGTGATCGAAGCGGCACGCGCGATGCGGATGCGCTTCGGCCGACGGCACGAGCGCGGCGAGGGCAACGGCGGCGACGAGCGCCGACATCAGCAGGCTCTTCATGTTTCGGTCCTTTTCCCGAGCGAATGAGCGTGTGGCGGAGCGGTCGCGCCGCACGCCGCCGCGCGACCGCTGACGGCCATCATACGAACGCGCGCCGTTTCACATGTAATGAGTTGCTACGGCCGATGACGGATCGAGCAAGCGGTAATCGACGGAAAGAAAACCGCCGCGCGGCTCGGCTGTCTTGCGAATTGGAAGGCTCGGCCCGCTCGCCCGGCGGCCGGACCGGCCGGCGAGCCGGCCCGCTGGCCCGGTTGCATCCGTCGTTTTCGGCGACGCCGGCGTTGGCCGTGACGCGGCCGCCGATCGCGCCGATCGCGCCGTTTGAGCCACGTGAGTCATTCAAGTCATTCAAGTCATTCGCGCGTCGCGGCTCGCGTCGTCTTTCCCGCGCACGTCGCCCCGCGCGCGCCCATCGACCGCCGCAGCCAGTCGGCGAGCCGCTGCGCGCCGTCAGGCAGGTCCGCGTCCGCGCGGGTGCACAGGTAGTAGTCGCGTCCGTCGTCGAGCGTGTGGTCGAACAGCTTGACGAGTTCGCCGTTCAGCAGTTCCCGCTCGATCAGCGGCGTGCGCAGGAGCGCCGCGCCGAGCCCCGCGCGCGTCGCGGCGAGCGTCAGTTGGCCGTCCTCGAAAAGCGGGCCGACCGCGTGCGTGACGTGTTTCACGCCCGCGCCCTGAAACCAGTTGACCCACGCATTGCGATCCTCGTCGTGCACGAGCGGCGCGAAGGCGAGATCGGCCGGCCGCCGGAACGGCCCGTGGCGGCGCGCGAACGCGGGGCTGCACACGGGCGCGACCGCGCCCGACAGCAGCCGCTCGCAGCGGTAGCCGCGCCAGTCGCCGACGCCGAAGCGGATCGACAGATCCGACGCGTCGCTCAGGTAGTTGCGGTGGTGCGCGTACAGCACGGTGACGTCGAGGTCCTGATTGTCCGCGAGGAACGCGTGCAGGCGCGGGATGAACCAGCCGATCCCGAACAGCGGAATCAGGCTGATCGTGATCTGCCGCAGCGACGAACGGTCGCGAACGAACCCGGTCGCGCTGCGCAGCACCGAGAACGCCGCGCTGATCGACCGATAGTAGTCGCGTCCCTCGTCGGTGAGCGCGAGCGTGCGGCCTTCGCGGACCGTGAGCGGCGTCTGCACGAAGGACTCCAGCAACTGAAGCTGATGGCTGACCGCGGACGGCGTGATGTCGAGCTCGGCCGCGGCGGCCGTGACCGAGCCGACGCGCGCGAACGCTTCGAACGCGCGCACGGCGCGCAGCGGCGGATCGTTGATCAATCGTTCGATATTTTTCATGAATCGAATTTTATCGAATCATATTTCGTTGCGGAAATGAAAAAAGTTGACTTGAATACAATGCGTTATCAAGTGCGCGCGGTATCGGCATAAGTATCGAACAATTGAATATTTGCGGCCATTGAAGACGAATATTTAATATTTTTCATGTTTGGCGCGCGTTTTTATTCCCCTTCGATCCTCAGGTCCCGCTCTTCGATGAAATTCCCTGTCATGTTGTCGCTCGGCGCCGCGCTGTCGGCCGCCGCCATGCTCTCCGCGTCCGCCGCGCAAGCGGCGGCGCCTGTCCAGGCCAACCCACCCGCGCAGCCCGCCCAATCCGTGCCGCAAACCGTGCTGATCGGGCTCGCCGCGCCGCTGACGGGCCCCTCCGCGCGAATCGGCAAGGATCTGCAGAACGGCGCGCAGCTCGCGCTCGACGACGCGAACAGCCGCCATCCGACGGTGGGCGGCAGGCCGGTCGTCTACAAGCTCGTCGCGGTCGACGACCAGTCCGACCCGCGCACCGCCGTGACGGTCGCGCAGCAGCTCGTCGAGCGGCGCGTGATCGGCGTCGTCGGGCACTGGAACACGGGCTGCAGCGTGCCGGCGTCGCGAATCTATCGAGACGCCGGCATCGCGCAGATCGCGCCCGCGTCGACCGGCCGCCAGTACACGCGGCAGGGCTATCCGACCGCGTTCCGGATCGTGGGCCACGACGACGCGAGCGGCGCATACGCGGGCGCGTACGTCGTGAAGACGTTGCGCGCGAAGCGGATCGCGGTGATCGACGATCGCACCGCGTTCGGCGCGGGGCTCGCGGATCAGTTCGCGAAGGGCGTCGAGGCGAGCGGCGGCGCGATTGTCGATCGCCAGTACGTGAACGACAAGACGACCGATTTCAGCGCGGTGCTGACGGCCGTCAAGGCCAAGCGCGCGGACGTCGTGTTCTTCGGCGGCCTGGACGCGCAGGCTGCGCCGCTCGCGCGGCGGATGCGCCAGTTGAAGCTGAGCGCGACGCTCGTCGGCGCGGGTGGTTTCGTCACGCAGACGTTCCTGTCGCTCGCGGGGCCGGACGGCGACGGCGTGACCGCGCTCGAGCCGGGCCTGCCGCTTGCGCGGATGCCGGGCGGCGCGGCGTTCGACGCCCGCTATCGCGCGCGCTATCACGCGCCGATCGAGCTGCACGCGCCGTTCGCGTACGACGCGGCCGCGACGCTGATCGCCGCTGCGGAGCGCGCGAACTCGACGGACGCGGCGCGTCTGCCGGCGGTGCTGCACGTGCTGCGGCGGCAAGGCGTGACGGGCGCGATCGCATTCGACGCCGAAGGCAATCTGCGGGACCCGGCGTTCACGATCTACCGCGCGGGCGGCGGCAAATGGACCGCGGTCGACGTGCTCGGCGGCGCCGGCGCCGCGGCCGGCTCGGCCGGCATGGCGTCGAAGACGGCGAGCCTGCCGAATGCGTCGGTTGTATCGGCCACATCGACTGCATCTGCCGTATCTGCCTCATCGACAGCATCGACCGTATCGACCGTATCGACCGCATCGACAGCATCGACAGCATCGAAATAACATCGAACCAGGAGACATGCTGATGACGATCATCCCCATTCATCCGGTCGCAGGCGGCGCGGCGGACGACGAGCCGCTCGGCATCCTCGCGCGGCGGCGCATCGAAGCGCAGATCATCAAGCCGATCTACGAGATCATGAAGCGCGAATTCGGCATCGAGCGCGCGCAGGCGGTGATCGCGGAGGCGGTGCGAGGCGCGGCGCTCGACGCGGGGCGCTCGTTCGCCGCGAAGGAGCAGGGCGGCACGAGCATCGCGTCGTTCGTCGCGCTGCAGGTGCTGTGGGAGAAGGACGACGCGCTCGATGTCGACGTGCGCCGCGCGGACGACGCGCATTACGACTACGACGTGCGCCGCTGCGCCTATGCGCAGATGTATCGCGAGATGGGGCTGGGCGAGATCGGACATCTGCTGAGCTGCGCGCGCGACAGCGTGTTCATCGAGGGCTACGATCCGCGCATCGAGCTGACGCGCACGCGCACGCTGATGCAGGGCGGCACGCATTGCGATTTTCGGTATCGGATGACGGAGCCGGCGCGCGGCGAGACGGGAAAGGCCGGCGAGGCGCGAGAGGCGGGCGAGGCGCGAGAGGCGCGAGAGGCGCGAGAGGCGGGAGGGGCGGGAGGGGCGGGAGGGGCGGGAGAGGCGGGAGAGGCGGGAGAGGCGCGAGAGACAGGCGAAATCGAGGCGGCGCGTGAAGCGAGTGGCGTGGCGCGAAACGCAACGGCGGCGCCGGGCGACGTTTCCGGCGACGGGCGCGAAGCGCGGACGCCTGTGCACGAGTCGGCGGTGCGGCCGGACCCTTCGCCAGCCCCTTTGGCGGAATCCCGGACGGAATCCCGGCCGCCCGGCGACGCGCCACCGGGGCCTTCGTCGCTGTCCGCGTCCGATCGGGACGCCGCCGCGTCGCCGCTCGCCGGCGCGCAAGCGAAGCCGGAGGCGAGCGATGCGACGCGGTGAGGCACGTGATGAAGCACGCGACAAGGCGCGCGAAAAGGCATGCGACAAGGGATGCGACAAGGGATGCGATGCGGCGCTGCGCGTCGACGGCGCGCGCCTGTGGGCGTCGCTCGAACGGATGGCGGAAATCGGCGCGACGCCGAAAGGCGGCGTGTGCCGGCTCGCGCTGACGGACGAAGATCGTCGCGCGCGCGACCTGTTCGTCGAATGGGCGCGCGACGCGGGCTGCACGGTTCGGGTCGACCGGATCGGCAACCTCTTCGCGCGCCGCGCGGGCCGCGATCCGCTTGCTGCGCCCGTGCTGACGGGCTCGCACGCCGACACGCAGCCGACGGGCGGCCGCTACGACGGCATTTACGGCGTGCTGGGCGGCCTCGAGGTCGTGCGCGCGCTGAACGACGCGGGCGTCGAGACCCGGCGGCCGATTGACGTCGTCGTGTGGACCAACGAGGAAGGCTCGCGCTTCGCGCCGCCGATGATCGCCTCCGGCGTGTTCGCCGGCGTCTATTCGCTCGATTTCGGGCTGTCGCGCGCGGACGCGGCCGGCGTGACGCTCGGCGACGCGCTCGCGCGGATCGGCTACGCGGGCGACGCGCCCGTCGGCGGCGCGCCGGTGCACGCGGCGTACGAACTGCACATCGAGCAGGGCGCGATTCTCGAGCGCGGCGGCCATACGATCGGCGTGGTGACGGCGGGGCAGGGGCAACGCTGGTACGAGGCGACGCTCACGGGCGTCGACGCGCACGCGGGCACGACGCCGATGGCGCTGCGCCGCGACGCGCTCGTCGGCGCCGCGCGGATGATCGGTTTCGTCGATTCGCTCGGCCGCCGTCACGCGCCGCACGGCCGCGCGACGGTCGGAATGATCGAAGCGCGCCCGAATTCGCGCAACACGGTGCCGGGGGCGTGCTTCTTCACGATCGAATGCCGGCACCCGGACGCCGCGACGCTCGCCGACATGGACGCCGCGCTGCGCGAGGAACTCGAGCGTATCGCCGAATCGTCGGGCCTCGCCGCGCGGATCGAGCAGATCGCCGATTACGCGCCGGTGCCGTTCGCGCCCGCGTGCGTGGCGGCGGTGCGCGACGCGGCGGCCGCGCTCGGCCTGCCGCACGCGGACATCGTGTCGGGTGCGGGGCACGACGCATGCCATCTCGCGCGCGTCGCGCCGACCGGAATGATTTTCGTGCCGTGCGTCGACGGCCTGAGCCACAACGAGGCGGAGGCGATCACACCGGAATGGGCGGAGGCGGGCGCGAACGTGCTGCTGCACGCGGTGCTCGCGAGCGCGCGGGACGTCTAGCGGCCGGGCCGCGTTTCGGCGCGCGGCCCGGCCGGGGCGTGCGCCCCGGATGCGCCGCGCCCGCCGCCGCTGTCGCCGTGCGCCTTCGGCCGCCGCGCGCACTGCACACACCGTCCACACCGTCCACACCGCACGCGCGCGGCAGCGAATCAGCGAATCAGCGAATCAGCGAATCAGCGAATCAGCGAATTCGCGCGCCGCAGCCCCCGGCCTTCGTTCCGGTCGGATCAACGCTTACAACAATCTTCACAAACAGGTTCCAATAATTGCGATATGCTTTCATATTACGAATGATCATGAAATAAACCAATCACATAAACGGGGGAAATTCGATGGCGATCACCCAAACGGGGACCGGCTCTCTTCTCGCGGCGACGCAAAGCGATCCGTGGTCGCAGTTGCAGGACGCCGCGCAGTCGCTGATCAACGGCACCACGGGCAAGTCCGCGCTGGACGTGAACGGGCTCGTTTCGGTGCTCGTCAACGCGAAGACGGCGGGCCAGGCGGCGGAGATCAAGAACCAGGTGACGTGGAACAACACGCAGATCTCCGCGCTCGGCGCGCTGAAGCTCGCGCTCAGCAACCTGCAGACGGGCGTCGAGCCGCTGTCCGACGGCACGCTCGCGCAGAAATTCGCGTCGAAGGCGAGCGGCAAGGGGCTCACCGCGACGACGGACAAGGGCGCCGTCGCCGGCACGTATCAGGTCGAGGTCAAGCAGGTCGCGCGCTCGCAGACGCTCGTGTCGGGCGGCTTCGATCCGAAGCAGCAGCTCGGCTCCGGCACGCTCACGCTCAAGATCGGCGACCGCTCGACGTCGGTCGGCATCGACGCCACGAACAACACCCCGGCCGGCATCGCGGCCGCGATCAATTCGGCGAAGAACAACCCCGGCGTGACCGCGACGGTCGTGACGGGCACCGACGGAGCGCATCTCGTGCTGCGCTCGACGGCGCCGGGCAGCGCGAACGTGATAGACGTGAGCGTCTCGAACGTGAAGGACGACGCCGGCCTGTCGGGCCTCGAGGTCAAGTCGACGGCCGACGACAAGGGCGGCAAGTCGGAGATCGCGTCGCCGAGCGGCGCGTGGAAGCAGAGCGACTTCGCGCAGGACGCGATCGTCACGGTGGGCGGCGTGATCACCGCGCGCAGCGCGGACAACGCGGTCAAGGGCGTGATGGCCGGCGTGACGATCAACGTGACCGAGGAGGCGATCGGCGCGCCGCAGACGCTGTCGATCACCCGCGACATCGAGGGGCAGGCGCGCACGGTGACGAACTTCGTCGACCTGTACAACTCGATGGTCGGCACGATGTCGCAGCTCACGTCGTTCGACAAGACCGCGAAACCCGGGCAGCAGGGCGGCCCGCTGATCGGCGATTCGATGCTGAACGGCATTCGCAATTCGCTCGCGCACATCGTCGGCGGCGGCGTGCCGCACGGCGACAACAAGCGCGCGTCGCTCGCGGCGCTCGGCATCACGTTCGCGCGGCCCGGCGACAAGCAGCCGGAAGGCTCGCTGATCGTCGACAAGAACAAGCTGAACGCGGCGCTGGAGAAAGATCCGCAAGCGGTCGAGGCGTTGTTCAACAAGACGAACGGCATCGGCGCGCAGATCACGAAGGCGCTCGACACGCACTTGCGCAAGGACGGCTCGTTCGACATCCGCTCGAACGCGATCGACCTCGACATGAAGAGCATTGCGCAGCGGCAGGCGCGGCTCGAGACCTTTTCCGCGCAGCTCACAGCGCAGTTCAAGGCGCAGTTCACCGCGCTCGACGCGCTGATGGCGCGGATGCAGCAGAACAACAACTATCTGACGCAGTTGTTCGGCGGCGCAAACAGCTCGGGCGCGCTCGCGAACAACAAATAACGCGAACGGGGGCGCGGCGCATCCGCCGCCCGCGGCGGCCCGCGCGGGCGGACGCGCCTCCCGCTTCTCACGACGGCGACGGCGACGGCGCGCGCGGCGGCAATGCGCGTGCCGTCGCCGTTATTCTTGGCGATTCGCCGCCGATTCGCCGCCGATTCGTTGCCGCTTCGCTGTCGTCGAGCTGTCGTCGAGCTGTTGTTTCGCCGCCGTCTCGCTTGGCTTTGCTACGGTTCGGTTCAGTTTGCCCCCGCTTTGCCCCGATTCGTCCCGCTTTACCCCGGTTCGCTTTGCCCCGGTTCGCATACTTGGCGTCCGTCCGGGCGCTTGCGTGCGCTGCAATTCCAATCACGCTGGGTTCTTTGTTTCGTCGCCGAACGCGGCTCGGCGCGCCTACGCGTCCCAGGCGGGCGTGTCGCCGAATCGCTCGGCGAGAAAGTCGATCATCGTGCGCATCGCGAGCGGCATCTGCTTGCGCGACGCATAGACCGCGTAAATGCCGAGATCGGGCGCCGCGTAGTCGGGCAACACGCGCGCGAGCGCGCCCGCGCGGATCGGCTCCGCCGCCGCGAACGTCGGCAGCAGCGCGATGCCGCCGCCCGCGATCGCCGCGCGCAGCAGCACGAGCGCGTCGTTCGCGCTCAGATTGCCTTGCACCGGCACGGTCGCGGCTTCGCCGTCGCGCGCCAGGTGCCACAGGCTCTGCCCGAAATACGCATACGTGAGGCAGTTGTGCCGCGCGAGGTCGTGCGGCCGCTTCGGCGCGCCGTGCGCGGCCAGATAGCCGGGCGACGCGCACAGCGCCGAGCGGCACGTGCCGAGCCGGCGAGCGATCAAGTTCGGATCGACTTCGTTCGTGATGCGGATAGCGAGATCGATGCGTTCGTCGACGAGATCGGCGGTGCGGTCCGTGACGAGCAGATCGACCGATACGGCCGGGTAGCGGGCCAGATAGTCGAGGACGGCGTCGGTCACGTGCGTCTGCGCGAAGATCGCGCTCGCGGTGATCCGCAATGCGCCGCGCGGCGCGTCGCCGGGCTCGGCGACGACCGTCGCGACGTGATCGGCGAGTCCGAGCATGTCGCGGCAGAGCGGCAGCATCTGCGCGCCGGCCGCCGTGAGCGTCAGGCGGCGGGTGGTCCGGTGCAGCAGGCGCGCGCCCGTCCATTGCTCCATGAACGCGACGTAGCGCGACGCCATCGCGCGCGACATGTCCAGATGCTGCGCGGCCGCCGACACGCTGCCGCGCTCGGCCGTCTCGACGAACACTCGCATCGCGGTGATTCGATCCATATTCGCTCAATTGATGCAACAAATTGTCGATTGCTGCATTGTATTTGATCGATCGGATATCGAATAGACTCGCTCCACTTTCTTCACGAACGAGTTTGCACACGATGAACAGCTTCCGACTCCAATATTTTTTCGATCCGCTCTGCGGCTGGTGCTATGCGAGCGCGCCGGCGCTCGCCGGGCTCGACGACGCCTATCCGGGCGTGCTCGAGCTGATGCCGTCGGGGCTCTTCGCCGACGAGGGCGCGCGCGATCTGACGCCCGAATGGGGCGAGTACGCGTGGCGTAACGATCAGCGCATCGAGCAGATGACGGGGCAGCGTTTCACGCACGCGTATCGCGAGCAGGTGCTGCTGCGCGGCGGCGTGCGCTTCGATTCGGGGCCGGCGAACCGCGCGCTGACCGCGCTGCGCGGCGTCGACGCGCGGCTCGAGCGGCCGCTTCTCGAGGCGATTCAGCTCGCGCGTTACGTCGACGGCCTCGATACCGCGCGTGCGGACGTACTGGCGCGCGTCGCGGCGGACGTCGCGGCGAAGGCGGGCGCGACGGTCGACGCCGACGCGCTCGCACGCCGCATCGACAGCGACGCGGCGCTTGCGGGCTCGACGGCCGAGCGCATCGCCGACACGCAGCGGACGATGCGGCAGCTCGGCGCGTCGGGCGTGCCGCAACTGCTGCTGACGGTCGGCGAGCGCGGCTACGTGCTGCACGGCGCGAGCCTGTACGGCGGCGCGCACGCGGCGGTCGCGGCGGTCGAGCGCGTGTTGCAGGACGCGTAACGCCAGCGGCGGGCGGCGGGCGGGACGTTCCGCCGCTCGCACGGTGCGCACGGTGTCGACATGGCTCACGGCCGGCGAACTGCGCGCAGGCCGGCTCGAGACCGTGCTGACCGGCCGCGCGGTCGACGACATGGCGATCAACGTGCTGTGGCCGCATTCGCGCGCGCTTGCGCAGAAGGTGCGCGTGACGATCGATGCGCTCGTCGAGCGCTTTATTCGAGCGCTTTATGCCGGTTCCGCCGCGGGCCGGCGAAGCCGGTTGGGGCGGCCGATCGCAGCGGCCGGCCTTCGTCGGCTGGGCGCGGCGCTTTCCGCCGCGCACGGCGCTCATCGGCAAGCGATGTGTGCCGGACCGCGATTGCGGCGGGCTGCTGCGCATGTCGCCAATCCCTTGTCTGCGCACGGTCTTTGGAAATCAGGTTTAATCGGTTTGAACCGCGCCGGCCGCACGTTAGCATCGACCGTCGAATCCAGGCCCGTCGCACCGCACCGTGCATGCCGGCCGGACGCTCATCATCGAATGGAGAGAAAACATGGCACTACGCTCACTCGGCACCTCGACGATTCAAGTTTCGCCGCTCGTGTTCGGCGGCAACGTGTTCGGCTGGACCGCCGACGAGAACACGTCGTTCTCGCTGCTCGACGCGCTCGCCGACGCCGGCATCAACTTCATCGACACGGCCGACGTCTACTCGGCCTGGGCGCCCGGCAACCGAGGCGGCGAATCGGAGACGATCATCGGCAAGTGGCTCAAGCGCTCGGGCAAGCGCGACCAGGTCGTCATCGCGACGAAGGTCGGGTTGCTCGAAGCGCGGGCGGGCCTGTCGCGCGAGAACATCCTGAAGGCCGCCGACGATTCGCTGCGGCGCTTGCAAACCGACTACATCGATCTCTATTTCTCGCACCGCGATCTTGCCGACACCGCGCCGCTCGAAGAAACGCTCGGCGCATACCAGACGCTGATCGAGCAGGGCAAGGTGCGGATCATCGGCGCGTCGAACTACAGCGGCGCGCGGCTGCGCGAGGCGGCCGAGTTGAGCCGCCGCGCCGGCCTGCCCGCGTATCAGGTGATCCAGCCCGAATACAACCTGTACGACCGCGCAGAATACGAGCGCGATCTCGAACCGGTCGCGACCGAGCTGAAGCTCGGCGTCGTCACTTACTACGCGCTCGCGAGCGGCTTCCTGTCGGGCAAGTACCGCACCGAGGCGGACCTGAAGAAAAGCGCGCGCGGCGGGCGCGTCGAGCAATACCTGAACCCGCGCGGCTTGCGGATTCTCGAGGCGCTCGATGAGGTCGCGGCGAAGCACGACTCGACGCCGACGTCAGTTGCGCTCGCGTGGCAGATCGCGCGGCCGAGCGTCACCGCGCCGATCGCGAGCGCGACGTCGGTCGAGCAATTGGGTGCGCTCGGCGCGGCGATCCGGCTGCGGCTCGACGCGGACGACGTCAAGCGGCTCGACGACGCGAGCGCGCCGTAAGCGGGCGATCCCGTCGGCGCGGCGGAGCGCGCCGGGTCGGATCGTGACGCGCGGTTGCGACGGCCCGAGGGAGAATGCGTGCGGGCGCGGCGCTGAAACGCGAATCAGCGCGCGCGCATCGCCGTCGGGAGGCGGGCGGCCCGCTGTGCGTGAGCCTGCCGGCGCCGTTCCGACGGCGCCGGGGCTGTCGATGCTGCGCGACGTCGTGGAACGGGCGTCGATTGCCGTTTGCCGCATGGTTGGATCGCGTCGTGCGTGCGGCGCGCTTGCGAAACGCATCCGCTTGGCAACCGCCGCCGCTGCCGCCGTTCAGCCATTCGGTCGATACCGCGCCGTCAGGCGCGCGGGCACCATAGCCTCCTGTTTCGCGATCGCGCCCGCCGGCGCGTCGCTCAATCGGAGGAAAGCATGGGAGCAGATCCGGTCTTCATTCAAGTCGGCGCGCTGGCCGAAGGCTTCGCGCCCGACAGCCACATACTCGAACCCGTCGACGATCTCGCGGGGCGCACGCTCACGCTCACGGCGACGGACGGCGCGACGCGCGAATACACGTTCGCCGACCGATCGACGCTGCACTGGCGCGAGCAGCGGGCGGCACGCGACGCAAGCGATGCCGCCGGGGCAGGCGGCGAGGCCGCGTACCGCGCGACGCAGCTGCGCGACGGCATCTACTTCGTCGACTATGTCGACCCGACCCGCCGCGCGACGTCGGTCAGCATCGTGCTCGATTTGCCGCGGGCCGTCTGGACGTCGGTCGAAGGCGTGCTGCCGACCGAGGGCGACGTGCGCATCGATGCATTCTCGCGTGTCGCGCGCGGGCTGCCGCTGACGGGCGTCGAGGCGGCGTTCCGCCACGGCGCGATCGTGGGTGCCGCGGCGCCCGGCCCGCTGCACGCGCCGACGCGCGAACTGATCGGCAAGCGGACGATGTACCGTTACAGCCCGACGGAGTGCTACGAGCACATCTACCTGAACGACGACTTCTACGCGTGGCATTGCCTGGAAGGCGTCGAGCGCGGGCTCGCGGACGTCGACCGCTGCCATTACTTCAAGCTCGCCGACGCGCTGTACCTGTTCGTCTGGCGCGAGAAGATCGTGCCGACGCTCGGCGTCGTGCTGATCGATCTGGACCGGTGCAAGACGGACGGCAAGATCTTCGGCTACCGCGAGGGCGACTTCGGCGCACTGTCGAATTTCCCGATCGGCGCTCGCGCACAGGTGCTGAACGAAACCGGGCACCCGCTCGCGCGATGAACGGCGCCGACTCGAAGCACGCGACGCTTCCGCGCGGACGGCTCGTTGCCGATTTCGGCGGCCGCACCGTACTCGTGACGGGCGGCGCGCAGGGAATCGGCGCGGCGATCGCCGAAGCGTTCGCCGCCGCCGGCGCGACCGTCGCGATCGCCGATTTGCAGCACGACGCGGCTGCCGCGCTTGCCGCGCGGCTCGCCGCGCGCGGGCGCGAGGACGGCCGCGCGGCTCGGGGCGAGCAGGCGGTGCGCGCGTACCGTGTCGACGCCGCGCGGCGCGACGAGCTGTTCGCGCTCGTCGCGCAGGTCGAGGCGGACAGCGGGCGGCTCGACGTCGTCGTGCACAACGCCGCGTATTTTCCGCTGACGCCGTTCGACGCGATCTCACACGACGTGCTCGAGCGCACGCTCGCCGTCAATCTGTCCGCTCTGTTCTGGCTCGCGCAGGCGGCGCTGCCTGCCTTCGAGCGCGTCGGGCGGGGGCGCATGCTCGCGACGTCGTCGGTGACGGGCCCGCGCGTCGCATATCCGGGGCTCGCGCATTACGCGTCGTCGAAGGCCGGCGTGAACGGCTTCATCCGCGCGGCGGCGCTCGAGCTCGCGAGCCGGAACGTGACCGTCAACGGCGTCGAGCCGGGCATGATCCGCACGCCGGCCGCCGGCAATCTCGGCGATGCGGCGCACAGCGAGCGGATCGCGCGCGGCGTGCCGCTCGGCCGTCTTGGCGAGCCGGAGGACATTGCGGCCGCGATGCTGTTCCTCGCGTCGGACGCGGCCGGCTACATCACCGGACAGACGATCGTCGTCGACGGCGGCGCGACGCTGCCGGAGACCGGCGCGACGCTCGCATAGCGTCGAATGGCACGGCGGGGGACGAGCGCCGGCGTGCGCCGGCGCGACGAGCGGGCAGCGTCGGCGAGCGGCCTGGTGTCGGAAGTCGCCGGGATGTCTCGCGCGCGAGCGCCGGCTCGTGTCCGCGGCGGTTTGCACGGCGTGCGAGCCGGGCGGCACCTGCGGACGGCCGATTCGCGCGACTCGGCCGCCCTGAGTCGCGAAACGTGCGGCGCAAGCGGCGTCGATGCAGGTTTCGGCGCCGGTCTCGACGACGGCGCGCGGTGAAGCGGTTTTCATGCTCGGTCCTCCTCGAATCGGTGATCGATGGCCGTGACTGCAGAACGAGTGTAGGGATCGCACGCGCGGCGCGATATTTGTCGCTCGGCTGACTTGACGCCCGTACGATTTGCCGATCCGTGCTCACCGTTGCGACGGCGGCGCGCCCATGCTGCCGGAGTCGCCCGCTCGCGATCGAGATGCCCGCCGCCATGACGCACGACCCAGTGACGCACGACCCAGCCGAACCCGATGCCGACGTGCACTGCGCGTCGTACGCGCATGCGTTGCGAACCTGCGTGGCTTCGCTACAGGCGCTCGCGCGGCCGACGGCGACGGTGTTCTACCGGATCGACGCGAGCGGCGAGCCCGTCGATTTCGAGTTGTTCGGGATGACGGCCGGGATGCACCGCGCATACGTGAGCCGCTACCGGCCGCTCGATCCGCTGCATCCGTCGCGTTGCGCGGCGCAGCCGGGCGCGGTGGTCACGCTCGCGTCGCAGTTGCCGGACGAACGGCGCGACGCGTCGTCTTACTGGACGGGCTTCCTGCGGCGGCACGGCGTCGCCGACGTCGTCGAGGTGCTGCTGCGCGACGGCGGCGCGGTGATTGCCGCGTTCTCGCTGCTGCGTCTGGAGGGGGGCGGTCGCTATTCGGCAGCCGAGATTGCGGCGCTGCGCGTGATCCAGCCGGTCATCGAGGTGGCGCTGCTGCCGCCGTTGCGTGCGGTGCGCGGGATTCGGCGGATCGCATGCGACGCGCGGCTCACGCATCGCGAGGAGCAGATCGCACGCCTCGTGCGTGACGGGCGCTCGAACAAGCAGATCGCGCGCGACCTATCGCTCGGCCAGCCGACCGTCAAGACGCACTTGCTGCGGATGTTTCGCAAGCTTGGCGTATCGAACCGGACCGAGCTCGTCGGCGCACTGTTCCTTTGACTGGCGCTCGGGTGGCGCGGAGGCGGAAGATGCGGCCGCCGCGCGGCGCTGTTCGCGTGGCCGCGAAGGCGGTCGAGGCGAAGAATGCGGAGCGTGGCCGCTTGATTCGCGGAAGCGACGTGTCTTGAATTCCCGGCCGACTGCCGACTGCCGACTGCCGACTGCCGACTGCCGACTGTCGAAAGTCGAAAGTCGAAAGTCGAAAGCCGAAAGCCGAAAGCCGAAACGGCAAAGGTTGGATGAGTAAAGACCTGAGCCGAGCGTCCAAAGCCCAAAGCCCAAACACAGCCTCCTCCCCGGCGTCGCGCCGTCCCCCGCCAACCTGCCAATTTGCGCTAACCCGCCGCGAAACGCGGTCGCTACAGTGGTGCGCAATCGCCCGCGCGGCCGTCTTTTCGCGCGGGCGTCGAACGGTCAAACCACCATTGCGAGACGCTTATGACAAAGACGGACATCGTCACCGTGACCGATGCGGTGCGCGCGTTCACCGAGCGCGAATTCGGGATCTTCGTCGACGGCGCGATGCGTGCCGCGCATTCGCCGCGCCGGCTCGACGTGTTCGACCCGGCGACGGGCGAGCGTCTTTCGCGCGTGCCGGACGCCGACGCGCACGATGTCGACGCCGCCGTCGCGAGCGCGAAGCGCGCATTCGACGCGCGCGCGTGGAGCGGGCTGCGGCCCGCCGATCGCGAGCGCATCCTGCTGAAGCTCGCCGACGTGCTCGACGCGCATGCCGAGGAACTCGCGCAGCTCGAAACGCTGAACCAGGGCAAGTCGATTCTGGTATCGCGCGGCGTCGAGGTTGGCGCGACGATCGAGTACGTTCGCTACATGGCCGGCTGGGCGACGAAGATCACCGGCGAGACGCTCGACGTATCGATCCCGTTCCCGCCCGGCGCGCGCTACACCGCGTACACGCGCAAGGAGCCGGTTGGCGTCGTCGCCGCGATCGTGCCGTGGAATTTCCCGCTGATGATCGCCGTCTGGAAGCTCGTGCCGGCGCTTGCGGCAGGCTGCACGGTCGTCCTGAAGCCATCGCCCGAGACTCCGCTCACGGCGCTGAGGCTTGCCGAGCTCGCGCTCGAAGCGGGCGTGCCGGCGGGCGTGTTCAACGTGGTGACGGGCGGGCGCGAATGCGGCGCCGCGCTCGCGAGCCATCCGTCGATCCGCAAGATCTCGTTCACCGGCTCGACCGCGACGGGCAAGCTCGTCGGCGCGGCCGCCGTGCAGAACATGACGCGCTTCTCGCTCGAGCTGGGCGGCAAGAATCCGATCGTGATGCTCGAGGACGTCGACGTCGAGCAAGCGCTCGGCGGCGTGGCGGCCGGCGCGTTCTTCAACCAGGGGCAGGTGTGCGCGGCCGCGTCGCGCATCTACGTGCACCGCAGCAAGTTTCGCCGGCTCGCGGACGGGCTCGCCGGCATTGCGGCGTCGATGCGGCTCGGTCCGGGCCTCGATCCCGCCGCGCAGATCAACCCGCTCGTGTCCGCGCACCATCGCGACAAGGTCGTCGGGCACATCGAGGCGGCGCGCCGCGACGGCCTCACGTTCCTCGCGGGCGGCTCGCCCGCCGACGATCTGCCCGGCTACTTCGTGCGCCCGGCCGTGATCGCCGACGCGGCGCACGACAGCGCGATCGTGCGCGACGAAGTGTTCGGCCCGGTCGTCGTCGTGCTGCCGTTCGACGATCCGGCCGACGCGGTGCGGCTCGCGAACGCGTCGCCGTACGGGCTCGCCGCGAGCCTCTGGAGCAACGACCTGAAGGCGGTGATGGATCTCGTGCCGCGGATCGAGGCGGGCACGGTCTGGGTCAATTGCCACATCCCGCTCGATCCGTCGATGCCGTTCGGCGGCTACAAGCAGTCGGGCATCGGCCGAGAGTTCGGCCATCATGCGATCGAAGGCTTCACCGAAACCAAATCCGTCTGCATCGCGCACTGAACGCGCGGGCGGCTCGATTCTTCCCCGGAGCAATGCAATGAGCTACAACGATTCCCGTTTCTGGCACCCGATGCTGCACCCGAACGACATGAAGCGCCGCGAGCCGATCCGCATCGTGCGCGGCGAGGGCTGCTATGTGTACGACGAGCGCGGGCATCAGCTCGTCGACGGCGTCGCGGGCCTATGGAACGTCAACGTCGGCCATAACCGCGCCGAGGTCAAGCAGGCGATCGTGCGCCAGCTCGACGAGCTCGAATACTTCCAGCTGTTCGACGGCATCACGCATCCGCGCGCCGAGGAGCTGTCGAAGCGGCTGATCGACATGATGGAGCCCGAAGGGATGCGCCGCGTGCTGTACAGCTCGGGAGGCTCGGATTCGGTCGAGACGGCGCTCAAGATCGCGCGCCAGTACTGGAAAGTGCGCGGGCAAGCGGATCGCACGAAGTTCATCTCGCTGAAGCAGGGCTACCACGGCACGCATTTCGGCAGCGCGTCGGTGAACGGCAACACGGTGTTCCGGCGCAA
Organism: Burkholderia sp. MSMB1498; assembly: GCF_001526245.1. Classification (NCBI taxonomy): domain Bacteria; kingdom Pseudomonadati; phylum Pseudomonadota; class Betaproteobacteria; order Burkholderiales; family Burkholderiaceae; genus Burkholderia; species Burkholderia sp. MSMB1498. The sequence continues at coordinate 7,623 of NZ_LOYJ01000070.1, read as the reverse complement.
CTACGAGCCGAACCTGCCCGGCTGCTTTCACGTCGAGACGCCTTGGATCTACCGCAATCCGTTCACGCAGGACCCCGAAGAACTCGGCCGCATCTGCGCGGAGCTGCTCGAGCGCGAGATCCTGTTCCAGAGTCCGGACACCGTCGCCGCGTTCATCGCCGAGCCGATCCAGGGCGCGGGCGGCGTGATCGTGCCGCCCGCGAACTACTGGCCGCTCGTGCGTGAAGTCTGCGATCGCTACGGCGTGCTTCTGATCGCCGACGAAGTCGTGACGGGCTTCGGGCGCAGCGGCAGCCTGTTCGGCAGCCGCGGCTGGGGCGTGAAGCCCGACATCATGTGTCTCGCGAAAGGCATCTCGTCCGGCTACGTGCCGCTCGGCGCGACCGCGGTGAACGCGCGGATCGAGGAGGCGTTCGCGTCGAACGCGGATTTCAGCGGCGCGATCATGCACGGCTACACGTACTCGGGGCATCCGGTCGCGTGCGCGGCGGCGCTCGCGAGCCTCGACATCGTGCTGCGCGAGGATCTGCCCGCGAACGCGGCGAAGCAGGGCGCGCACCTGCTCGAATCGCTGCAGCCGTTCGTCGAGCGCTTCGGTTCGGTCGGCGAAGTGCGCGGCAAGGGGCTGATGGTCGCGCTCGATCTCGTCGCCGACAAGGCGACGCGCACGCCGATCGATCCGATGTCCGGCTACGCGAACGCGGTTGCCGAGGTCGCGCGCGAGCACGGCGTGCTCGTGCGGCCGGTCGGCACGAAGATCATCCTGTCGCCGCCGCTCGTGATCGAGCGCGAGCAGATCGAGCGGATCGTCGCGGGCCTCGAGGCCGGCTTCGAGGCGACGCCGTTCGCGGGCGGCTGATCGCGACGATCGCAGGCGACGGATGGCCGACGGCCGGGGCGGCGTGCGCGCAGCCCCGGCCGTTTTGCCAATTTGCGCTACATGCAGGAATTTTGGCCTCCGTATTTTCTCGACATTGACGCATCGCAAAGGAGACGAGGATGTCGGATTTGTCAGACTATTCGAATGCGGGGGCGGGATCGGCGGCGGGCGGCGCGAGCGGCCGGCCCGCGCTGGCGGCGGGCGCGGTGGGTTTTCCGACGGCGCTCGCGAGCGCCGTCGGCCTCATCATGGCGAGCCCGGTGATCCTGACCGCGACGTCCGGCTTCGGGATGGGCGGCTGGGCGTTCGCGGTCGCGATGATCATCGCGTTCGTGATGATGCAGGCGCAGGCGACGACGTTCTCCGAGGCGGCCGCGATGTTGCCGACGGCCGGCTCCGTCTACGATTACCTGTCGTGCGGGCTCGGCCGTTTCTGGGCGATCACGGGCACGATTTCCGCGTACTTTCTCGTCCACGTGTTCGCGGGCACGGCCGAGACGATCCTGAGCGGCATCATGGCGCTCGTCAACTTCGAATCGCTGAACGCCGCGTTCGAGCGGCACAACAGCGCGTGGCTCGTCGGCGTCGGCCTCGTCGCGACGTTCGCGGTCACGAACATCATCGGCATCAAGGTGTTCAGCAAGCTCGAGGTCGTGCTGACGATCGGCATGTGGCTGTCGCTGATGATCTTCGGCGTGCTCGGGCTCGCGGCGGCGCCCGCCGTGCAGCTCGACGGCTGGTTCGGGCGCTCGGAAATCGGCGCGTCGGTGCCGGCCGTGCTGTCGCTCGTCGGGATGGCGATGTTCATGTTCGTCGGCTGCGAGTTCGTCACGCCGCTCGCGCCGGAAATGAAGACGCCCGGCAAGACGATTCCGCGCGCGATGGCGCTCGGGCTCGCGGGCGTCGCGGTCTGCATGTTTCTCTACGGCGCGGCGATCAAGCGCCAGGTGCCGAACGTCGCGGTGACGGCCGACGGCCTCACGCATCTGCTCGACACGCCGGGCGCGATTCCCGCATTCGCGTTGCAGGTGCTCGGCCCGTTCGGGCGCGTGTGGTTCGGCGTCGCGTTCCTGTTCGCGGGCGCGGCCACGATCAACACGCTGATGGCCGGGCTGCCGCGCATCCTGTACGGAATGGCCGTCGACGGCGCGCTGCCGAAATGCTTCGCCTACCTGCATCCGCGCTTCAGAACGCCCGTCGTCGGCATCGTCGCGGCGGCCGTCGTGCCGATCGCGCACGCGTGGATCATCCACGGCGACCTCGACAGCATCATGCACCTCGTGCTCGCCGCGACCTGCGCGTGGGGCACCGCGTACCTGCTCGTCACGCTGTCGGTCGTGATGCTGCGAATTCGCCGCCCGGACCTGCCGCGGCCGTACCGGTCGCCGTGGTTTCCGCTGCCGCAGATCGTGTCGAGCGTCGGCATCGTGCTCGCGATCTGGTACATCGCGCCGCCGGGGATGAACAGCCGCGACGTCTACGTGCCGTTCGGCACGATGCTCGGATGCACCGCGCTCTATGCGCTGTTCTGGACGGTCGTCGTGCAGCGCAAGCATCCGTTCAGGCCGGTGCCCGTCGAGGAAGTGCTGCACAACGAGCACGTGCGATGAGCGGGCGCGCGACGGCGGCCGGCCGCGCCGCATCCGCGGCCGGGTGGCGGCGCTGGTTCGCGCCGGCGCCCGTGCCCGGTTATCGGTGCGGCGCGACGCTCGCGCGCGTCGCCGCGGATCTGCGCGCAATGCTCGCCGTCGACGGTGAGCCCGCCGCCGCGCGGATCTTGCTCGGCGACGGCATCGAACTGCACGCGGCCGAGCGCGTCGACCGGCAATTTCTGCTGCATACGGTCAGCGTGCGGTTGGAGCGGACGCTCGCCGGCCCCGTGGCGAACGGATCGGCGTCGATCGCCGCGCGCGGCTGGCTGCGCCGCGGGCCGGTCGAGGCAGCGATCGCGCGCGACGCCGACGCGCAATTCGCCGCGCATGTCGCGACGCTGCTCGCCACGCCCGCGCTCGGCGTGCCGCTCGCGGCGCTCGATCTGACATACTGTGAAATCGCCGCGCGCGGCCCGCGCTGGGTGTTGAGCATCGTGCCGTTCGGCGGCAGCGAAGTGGTCGGCAGGATGCCGTCGTTCCGGCGCTACGTGCGTCTCGCCGATACGCAGTGCGAAGCGCTGCGTGCGGCGTTCGCCGGTTTCGAAGCCGCGCTTGCGCGTGCGTCGGGCGATTGACGACGGGCGGTCGGCCGAGCGCGTGCGCACCGCCGCGCGGGTGGCTGTCGCCGCCGCCGTCACGTCGCATCGGAATTCTCTGGAGGCATCGATGTTGTTCCAGTCGCGTTCGCTCGAAGACGTCCACGACCACGGGCTCGCCATCGCCGGCTGGCGTCAGGTCTACCGGCAGATGACGCCCGGCCGTTTCAAGGGCACGGTCACGCAGGTTTTGTACGACGATTTCCATTTCTTCCGCGAAACGACGAACCGCCGCGTCGCGCAGACGGGCATGTCGCCGGAGGGGCGCATGTCGCTCGCGGTGCCCGTGCTCGCGCCGCTGTCGGGGACGTTCCAGCGGCAGCACGTCGACGGCTACGCGCTTCTCGCGCTGCGCCCCAGCGAGGATTTCGAGTTCTACACGCCGGAGGGGATGCGGCTCGTCGGCATCAGCGCCGCACCGGACATGATCGACGAGCTGTGCGAGGCAGAATTCGGAACGCGCGACAGCCGCGCGCCGCGACACGTGATCCGGCTCGCGGACGAGCGGGGCGCGGCGCTCGGCGCGCGCCTGTCGACGTACATCGACGAGGCGCAGCGCAACCCGGCGTGGCTCGAATACGACGCGACGCGCAAGATGTTTCGCGATGCGATGCTCGGCGTGTTCCTCGATGCGCTCGCGAGCGCGGTGGGCGAAGAGCGGCGAGACATCACGCATGCGACGTACAGCGACATCGTCCGGCGCTGCGAGCGTTATCTGGGGGCGCGGCCCGAAGAGCCCGTGACGGTGCTCGAGCTGTGCCGCGCGCTGCGCTGCAGCCGGCGCACGCTGCAGACGAGCTTCCAGCGCGTCGCCGACGTGACGCCCGTCACCTACTTGCGAACGATCCGCCTGAACGCGGTGCGCCGCCTGCTGCGCACGACGTCCGCCGATGCGCTATGCGTCGGCGAGGCCGCCGCGCGTTGGGGCTTCACGCATCTCGGCTATTTCGCACGCGAGTATCGCGGCCTGTTCGGCGAGCTGCCGTCGCAGACGCGGCGCTCGTCCTGAACGTCGTCGGCATGGCGCGTTGCGTGCGCGCCGCGTCCGCCGCGTGCGCGAAGCGCCCGTGCGCACGTCTGTCCGTTCGCAATCCCGACCTCGCCCGTCATCGCGGCGACGCATTTGCCGATTTGGGATACAGGGCCAAAATTTTCGCTGGATAGAGTTCCACCACCGCCGCCGATCGAGCCGCGTCGATCAGTCGATTGGCAATCCAAATCAACGACGGGAGTGGGGGACATGCGGATCAAAGCCTGGATCGCGGCCGGCGTCGCCGGCGCAGCCGTCGCGCCCGCTTGCGCGCAAAGCAGCGTCACGCTGTACGGCACGGTGGACACCGGCGTCATCTATTCGACCAATCAGCAGGTCACGCACGCGGACGGCGGCGTGAGCGGCGGCCACGCATGGCAAATGGGCGGCGGAAACCTGGTGCCGTCGCGATGGGGTTTGCAAGGCGCGGAGGCGCTCGGCGGCGGCTTGAAGGCCGTGTTCGCGCTCGAGCAGCAGTTCCTGTCGGCGAACGGCCAGGCATTGCAGGGCGGCGCGGCGTTCAGCCGCCAGGCGTGGGTCGGCCTGCGTCACGACGCGTACGGCACGCTCGGCGTCGGACGCCAATACGATTCGTACACCGATACGCTCGGCGCATATGTTTCGAGCAACAACTGGGCGACCCCGTACGGCTCGCATCTCGGCGACGTCGACAATCTGAACGCGGCGTTCAACTTCAACAACGCGATCAAGTTCACGAGCGCCGATTTTCACGGACTGACGTTCGGCGGCACGTTCAGCTTCGGCGGCCGGGCGGGGGATTTTTCGGCGCATCGCGGCTATGCGGTCGCGGCCGCATACAACCGCGCGCCGGTATCGTTCGGCATCGGCTATTTGAACTTGCGGCAGCCGCTCGACGCGGCGCTCGGCGGCGCGAGCGGATACATCGGCGATTTCGCGTGCGGCAACGCGGGCGCGATGTACTGCTTGCTTCAGGATGCGGTGTCGATGCTGGCGTTCGGCGTCGGCGGATCGATCGCGTTCGGCGAAGCGACCATCGCGCTCACGTACACGCATACTCGTTTGGGCGATAGCGCGTATTTTGCGGCTGCCGCGCATCCGTCGCGCGCGTCGATCGCGTTCGACATCGCCGAGCTGAACGCGGCGTATGCGTTCACGCCGATGCTGCGCGGCGGCGTCGCGTACATTTTCAACAATGCGAAGGCCGACCCGCGCGGGACGACGCGCTTTCATCAACTGAATGTCGGCGCGAACTACAGCTTGTCGAAACGGACTGTGCTCTACGCGGTCGCGATCGGCCAGATCGCATCGGGGCGCGGGCTCGGCAGCGACGCGAACGGCGCCCCCGCGAATTACGCGCAGATTCCCGTGCTCGCGAACAGCAACTCGAATCGACAACTCGCGGTGATGGCGGGGGTGAAGGTGGATTTCTGACGCACGGCGAATGCGGGAACGTGCGCGCGAGCGCCGAGGAGGCGCTTCATTTCTGCGCGAACCGCGCGGGAAGGAGCGAATGCGGCTGTGCTCGCCACGTTGTCGCAACGCGCGATTGAGCGATTGCGTGTTTTCGGCAGAGGCTGCAATGAACGCAGCGATTTCCGCGCCGAGGCGGGCGGCCCCTCGGGACGTGTCCGCGATTCGCGCGTTGACGCGAGCGGCGCATGCGAAACGGGTGCCGCTCGTCGGCCGTGAGCCTAAGCGGATGACGGCGGATCACGCCGAGGCGGTGGCGAATCCTCTCGTCCATTTGATGGAGGCCGGCGAAATTCCGGTCGCGCTGATCGAACTGGTGCTCAACGACGATCACGTGGCGATCGAGAACGTCGCGGTTCTGCCGGCGTATCAAGGGTGGGGCCTCGCTCGCCGATTGCCGGACTTCGCGCAACGGGGGGGGCGGCGTCGCGCGGCCGCGTGGAGATCCGCCGCTACACGAATACGTTGTTTGTCCGGAATGTCGAGATGTGCGGTCGGCCAGGTTGTGGGATCGATCGCGAAGAGGCGTTCAAAGGCGGACACCTCGTGCATTTCTCCAAGCGTTGCTGACGCGCGGCGCGCGGTCTGGCGGCGCTGCCTGCGCGAAATGGCGCACAGGCGCATCGTTTTGCCGCGCGGCTAGCGCGTCGCGATCGCGGCGGCGGCGCCCGCCATCGCGGCCGCGCTCGCTCGATTGGCGGCCTTCACTGCGCGACGGCTCGTCAGCAGCGCTCGGGCGCGCGCGGCGAGCAACGCCCATGTGCAGTCGATCGCGATCAATACGACCAGCAGCGTCAGCGTCAACTCGAACCATGCGACGGCGCCGACGTGCGACAGATCGACCATCGTCGGCAGTAATGCGACGTAGAAGATCATGATTTTCGGGTTCCCTAGCGTAACCGCGAGACCGGCCAGGAACATGCGCAACGGCGATTGTCCGCTCGGAAGCGTGCCGGATTGTACGTCGGAGGGCGCGAACCACATCTTCCACGCGAGAAACAGCAGGTAGGCGATGCCGACGAACTTCAGCACGAGAAAGCCGACCGCGAACGTGCGCGCGACCACGGCGAGCCCCGCGACCGCGCACGTGAGCCAGATCACTTCGCCAAGCCACATCGCCGCGAGAAACGGCAGGACATCACGCATGCCGTTCGTCAGTACGCGGGCGACCAATGCGGCGATGCTCGGGCCCGGCGAGCCGGCGGCGATCAGGAGTGCGGCGGCGAAGACGGCCAGGCTGGAAAGCGGCATGTCGAATCTCCCGGTGCGATGCACGATGGCAAACGACGCGAAGAATTCATTATAGTGGCGGCGACTCGCATCCAACCGACCGATTGGCCATTCGACTGTGACCGAATCCGACTCCACCGCGCAACGAACCCCGATCCGCATCCGTGCCGCGCGCATCGATGAAGCGCCGCTGATGGCCGACATCGAAGCCGCCGCCGCGCGCCGTTTCGGCGATGTCGGCATGCCGCACATCGCGTCAAGCCCGCCGACCGACCTGGCCGATCTGCGCGCGCGGATCGACGGCGATCGCGCGCTCGTCGCCGTCGATGACGCCTGCGGACGCATCGTCGGCTTTGCGATGTACAGAATGCTCGACGCGTCGCGTCTCTATCTCGAGGAACTGGACGTTGCGCCCGAGCATGCGGGGCGGCGAATCGGCTCCGCGCTGATCGAGGCCGTCGCGGCGCGCGCGCCCGGCGCGGGCGTGCGGCAGATCGTGCTGTCGACGTTCCGGCACGTGCCGTGGAACGCGCCGTATTACCGCCGCCTCGGCTTCGTCGATCTCGACGACGACATGCTCGATCCCGTGCTGGCGGCGATACGCGCGGCGCACGTCGCGCACGGGCTCGACGAATCGCAGCGCGTGTTCATGAGCCGCCCCGTCGGCGAGTAGCGCCGGCGTCGGCGCTGGAATTCGACGAACGGTACACCGACCATGCTCGACCGCCGACCGCCGACCGCCGACCGCCGACCGCCGACCGCCGACCGCCGAACACCGACCGC
>NZ_LOYJ01000069.1:0-1119 GCF_001526245.1 Burkholderia sp. MSMB1498 | reverse complement strand
TTTGCCTGCATTATCGCTGGCTCAGGCCCCGGGCATTCCACTTACCCGACTGTCCGAATTTGCGCGGCCACCTCTCAGTTCCCGGCCCGTCTGGTTCGTGCTTCGATCGATGAAATTGAAATCGATCGCGAATGAAGTTGCGGATGTACGCTCGGCGGCCTCGAAGGCCAAAGTGACCCGCAGGATAAAACTCTGCCAATCTCATCCAGGCATATTCGAGGAAGTCAATCAGGTCATAGCTTGCCTGGCGCATTTCGACGGTAACTCCCGTATCCCATCCCTCGCGTGCGTTGTCGTATACAACACGCCGCAACTTTGGAAGGGCCTCGATGAACCGGATGTCAGATGCTTGGCCGGTGTATCTGCGTGCAAATTCATCTGCGGGCGATACCGCTGCGTCAGCTTTGTCCTTGCGCCGATGGAGGTAGATTGCAACGCCCGCGAGTATCAGCGCGCCGACTGCGGCATACGCAGCCTCGCTGTATTGCTTGAGCGAAAGAAAGTACCAGACTGCGCCCGTCGCAAATACGCTACATATCGCCCATGCAAGTTGGATAGTCCATTCCGGAATGTTTCGCATCGTTGTCTGTCTTGCCTTCGCCTGACCCTATGCATGATGATAGCGAAGCACTAAACGGCTGAGGGTGTCGTTGTGACGCCCTGCTGCCCCACCACACGAGACCACATTCACAACATGCCGCCCGAAGAGCAAAAAGCAAGCGCAAACATCACTTTCATCGAACAAAGCGCCCCGATCGACGAGTACGGCCGTGCTCTTTATGCCGTGTCGCGGTCGATCCTACGGGCCTTGTGCGCCGGTCCACCGCCACCTCATTCCGAACCGACCATGAACAGCTTTGTTGCCACCGCCGCGCCCGCCGTCGCGGCCACACCGATCGACGGCGCGCTGACGAACGACGGCTTCTTCCCGGACATCGACCTGTCCGCCTTGCGCGATGCGATGCGCCTCGACGGCACCGTGGCACGCGAGCGGCTGCGGCACGCCGCGCGCGACGCGATGCTGACCGTCAACGACGAGCTCGCCGCGTGGCGCGCACGGCAGCGCGCGGCGGGCGCGGCGACGCTCGCCGACGTACCGGCGCCGCATATCGATGGCGA
>NZ_LOYJ01000068.1:0-6059 GCF_001526245.1 Burkholderia sp. MSMB1498 | reverse complement strand
GGCCAACACGAGCGCTCGATAACCAATCATGCCTCACGTGCGCGCCGGATTGCGGACGGCCTTCGCGAGGCGCTTACGGATGACTCCAACAGCCGCGATAAGAACCGGCACGATGAAAACAAACATCACCTGCGTTTCACTTTGAATATGCCACTGGTCAAATCCGCCAATGGCTAGAGGGTGTTATGAACTTTGCCGCCGATAAGACAAGATGTCGGGATGAAAACCCGCAAGCCTTATCCGAGCGATGTCAGCGACGAAGAATGGTCGTTCGTTGTGCCGTATCTGGCGCTGGTGCGAGAAGACAGCGAACAACGCCGCCACGAGCTTCGCGAGGTCTTCAATGCGCTGCGCTGGCTGATCAGAAGCGGCGCGCCGTGGCGCATGTTGCCTAATGACCTGCCCCCGTGGGAAGCGGTCTATCAACAGACGCAGCGCTGGATGCGAGCGGACTGTTTCGAGGCGAACGTGCATGATCTGCGAGAACCGTTGCGCGTGTGCGATGGACGCAAAGCGCAACCCAGTGCCACGATCCTGGACAGCCGTACATTGCAATCGACACCGGAATCCGGCTCGCGCACCGGCTACGACCGCGCGAAGCGCCCCAAGAGTTCGAAAGTGCATCTGGCGGTCGATACTCCGGATCAGTTGCTGGCACTGCATGTGACACCGGCCAATGAGCAGGATCGCACACAGGTCGAGCAATTGGCCCATGCGGTACAAGAATTGACCGGCCAGAGCGTGGCGCTTGCGCACGTGGATCAGGGCTATACAGGCGAAGCGGCTCGTCAGGTAGCACAAAGCCACGGCATTGAGTTGGAGGTGCTCAAGCACACCGAGGCCAAGCGCGGTTTCGTGTTGCTGCCCAGACGCTGGGTGGTCGAGCGCAGCTTCTCATGGGCTGCGCGCTTTCGACGCCTCGCGCGCGACGGTAAACGCTTGCCTCACACGCTGGCCGGATTCCATTTCCTCGCCTTCACCTGTCTAATGCTGCCCAAAATCATCGACTTCATTCATCTAGGTTCATAACAGGCTCTTCTATGAGGGCGTTGAAAAGCGCCTTGTTTTGACGATCGGGGCACTGTTTAAAAGGGTTTCGTATGCGATTGGCCGCTGAGTTGCCGATGGATCGTGCCGGACGCCCCGCTTGCGAGCGGGCCGGCCGGCGCGTTGCCGCGCAACGGCTGCGCTTGGGCGGCTCATCGCATTGCCCCTTGGGCACCGCTGCCAGTATTCGAGCCATTCGAGTCAGGTTGCTCGCCAGCATCGTCAGCTTGAAGTGCTGGTCGACTCGCTTGATGCCGCGATACGCGGTCTGTCGAATCCTGTCGACGCTCTTGCCCCAGCCGAAGTGCTCTTCGATGCGCTTGCGAATCACTTGGCTAATGCCATAGCCGACGTGCCGAGAGGTGCGGCCGTCGATCGCGCTGCCGCCTTGATGCGCGTCGTTGCGCGCGACGTGTGGCGTCACCTTACGCGCTCGGCAGTCGCGCATGTCGTAAGCCTTGTCGGCGCCGAGCGTCTTGGCGTGACGACCCGGCACGCAGTCGAGCAGGCGCAATGCACTCGCGCGTTCGCCGAAACCGTCGGCGTGGCTGACCACGGCGCTGACCACTAAGCCCGAGCGGTTCTTCATCAGGATGTGCCCCTGATAACAAAGGATGACTCCGCTTTGCCTACCCTTGCGGAACAGGCGCGCATCCGGATCGGTGCTCGATTCATGCGTGTCGTTGCTGCGCCGCTTGCCCTTCCAGTCGGTGCCGACATTGCGGCCACCGCCGGCCGGCGGATCGTCCGAACCGTCCTTGCGCCGGAAGCTCTTGTGGCTGGCCCATGCCTGGATCAGCGTGCCATCCACCGAGAAGTGTTCTCTGGAGAGCAGCCCTTGCTTGTCGGCCAAACTCATGACTTCGGTAAAGAACGTTTCGAGATCATGAACACGATATCTCTAACGCACCGCCCACAGCGCTCGTTTACACCGTATCCAATTTCAACAGCCTGATAGAGCCGCGACGCATGGAACGCGTCGTGCGTCGTGCGTCGTGCGTCGAACGCTGCACCATGCACGACGCGCAACGCAAGACGCTCCGAGCAATCGTCCTCCTCACCCCTCCGCGCCTCCGAGAAACGCGCCCGCCAGCCTGCGCGCGCCGCCGGCGAACATCAGGATGTCGACGCCGACCGCGACGAACGTGCAGCCGAGATCGAGATAGCGCCGCGCGAGCGCCGGCTCCGACGTCAGCGTGCCCGCCGCCTTCCCCGAAGCGACGATCGTCCGGATCGCCGCCTCGATCGCACGCCGCACGTCCGGATGCGCGGGATCGCCGCGATGCCCCATCGACGCCGCGAGATCGGCCGGGCCGATGAACACGCCGTCGACACCGTCGACCTCGCAGATCGCTTCGAGGTTCGCGAGCGCGGTCACGGTCTCCGCCTGCACGAGCAGGCAGGCCTCGTCGTCCGCGATGTCGAGATAATCGGTGCGCGCGCTCCAGCGCGACGCGCGGCCGACCGCGCTGCCCACGCCGCGCACGCCGCGCGGCGGATAGCGAACCGCGGCGACGAGCGCGCGCGCGTCGTCGGCAGTGTCGACCATCGGCACGAGCAGCGTGCGCGCGCCGATGTCGAGCAGGCGCTTGATGAGCGCGGGGTCGCCCGTCACGGGGCGCACGATCGGCTCCGCGCGATACGGCGCGACGGCCTGCAACTGCGCGAGGATGCTGCGCACGTCGTTCGGCGCGTGCTCGCCGTCGATCAGCAGCCAGTCGAAACCGGCCGTCGCGCTCACTTCGGCGAGATACGGGTCGCTCATCGCGAGCCAGAAGCCGATCTGCCGGCGCTTGCCGGCGAGCGCGGCCTTGAAGGGATTAAGTGCGGGCGTTGACGTTGTTGCGTTCATGAAGAGCCGGTCCGGAAACGTTGCGGTTGAAAACGATGGGCTCGACCTTGCCGAGCAGGAACAGGTAATTGACGATCGCGACGCCGATCAGCGCGGCAGAAAACACGAGCGCGGGCATGAACGAGCCGGTTGCGCCGACGATCGCGCCCGTGACGATCGGCCCGACGACGCCGCCGAGGTTCGACACCATGTTCTGCAATCCGGCCACCATCGACACGGAGTTGCCCGGCGCGACGTCCGCGGGCAGCGCCCACACCTGCGACGCGGCGACGGTCATCCCCGATTTCGCCACGCACAGCAGAAACACCGCGAGCGCCGCCGACTGCGCGAACGCGGCGAGCCCGATGCTCGACGCCATCACGAGGCCGACGACGAGGAACAGCTTGCGCGTCGCGGTCAGCGACAGCCGGCCCGACGCATGAACGCGGTCCGACGCCCAGCCCGCGAGCACCTCGACGAACATCGACACGAACAGCGGCAGCGACGCCATGAAGCCCATCTCCATCAGCCCCATCCCGCGCTCCTTGACGAGATAGGTCGGCAGCCACGTGATGAAGAAGTACGAGTTGTAGTTGATCATGAAGAAGCCGATGCACATCGCGCAGACGTTGCGGTGCGCGAGCAGCCGATACCACGGCATGCGCGGCGCGCCGGCGTCCGTGCGCGCGGCAGGCTGCCCGCCGCGGATGTGCGCGAGCTCGGCCGCGTTCACGCGCTTGTGCCGCGCGGGAGAATCCTTGAACACGACGAACCACGCCGCGCCCCAGACGATGCCGAGTGCGCCCGTCGCCGCGAACGTGACGCGCCAGTCGAACGCCGCGATCAGCCACGCGATCAGCGGTAGCGCGATCGCGCTGCCGAGCTTCGAGCCGCTGTCGAAGATCGCGGCCACCGTCGCGCGCTCCGCCTTCGGAAACCAGCGCGCGGTGATGCCCGCGTTGCTCGGGTACGCGCCCGCCTCGCCGACGCCGAGCGCGACGCGCAGCGCGACAAGCGACTTGAAGCCGTTCGACAGCCCCGTCACCGCGGTCGCGAGCGACCACCACAACACCGCGAAGCCGAGCACCTTCTTCTGCCCGCAGCGATCGGCGAGCATGCCGGCCGGCAATTGCAGCAGCGCGTACGACCAGAAGAACGCCGACATCACGATGCCCATCTCGACCGGGCCCAGATGGAATTCCTTCTGGATGTGCGGCGCGGCGGCCGACAGCACGGTGCGGTCGATATAGTTGATCGCGATCGCCGCCCACATCAGGCCGGCGACGATCCAGCGCACGTTCGAGCGCGTGCCGCGTTGCGGGGTGTGCTGCATGGTGTGTCTCCGAGATTGTCTTGATGCTTCGCGTACTTCGCCGCGTATTCGCTTTACCGCTTTACCGCTTTACCGCTTTACCGATTTGCCGATTTGCCGATTTGCCGCTCGACCGCTCGGTCGCCTTGCCGCCTTGTCGCCTTGCCGATTCGCCGCCGCACCGACCGTTCGCCGCGCCGCGCCGCCTAGCTGACGATCCCGAGATGCCACGGCACGAACTCGTGATCGCCGAGCCCGAGCAATTCGCTCTTCGTCCGCGCGCCGGACGCCGCGCGCAGGATGTGCTCGAAGATCTCGCGCCCCATCTCCTCGACCGTGCGCTCGCCGTCGAGAATCCGCCCGCAGTTGATGTCCATGTCCTCCCCGAGCCGCTCGAACATCGGCGTGTTGCTCGCGAGCTTGAGCGTCGGCGCGGGCTTCGAGCCGAACATCGAGCCGCGGCCCGTCGTGAAGCAGATCAGGTTCGCGCCGCTCGCGATCTGTCCGGTGACGGCCACCGGGTCGTAGCCCGGCGAATCCATGAACACGAAGCCCGCGCGATCGATCGGCTCCGCGTATTCGTAGACGGCCTGCAACGGCGTCGTGCCGCCCTTCATCGCCGAGCCGAGCGATTTCTCGAAGATGTTCGCAAGGCCGCCCTGCTGGTTGCCGGGGCCGACGACGCCGTTGAACTGGCCGTTGTGGCCGCGCGTGTAGCGTTCCCACCACGCGAGGCGCTCGAGCAGCTTGCGGCCGACTTCCGGCGACACCGCGCGGCGCGTCAGCATGTATTCGACGCCGTGGATCTCGGGCGTCTCCGACAGGATCGCGGTGCCGCCGTGCCGCACGAGCAGATCCATCGCCGCGCCGAGCGCGGGGTTCGCGGTGATGCCGGAAAAGCCGTCGGAGCCGCCGCATTCGAGGCCGATCTTCAGATGGCTCGCCGGCACCGGCCGCCGCACGACGTCGTTCGCGGCGGGCAGCATCGCTTCGATCGCGGCGACGCCCGCTTCGATCGTCGCGCGCGTGCCGCCCATCTCCTGCATCACGAGCGTGCGCATCAGCCGGCCCGTGTCGAGCCCTTGCGACGCGATCAGATCCGCGACCTGGTTGCGCTCGCAACCAAGTCCGACGATCAGGACCCCTGCGAGATTCGGATGGCGCGCATAGCCCGCGAGCGTGCGGCGCAGCACGTCGAAATGCTCGCTCGGCGACGACATCCCGCAGCCGCTCGTCTGCGCGAACGCGACGACGCCGTCGACGTTCGGGAACGCGGCGAGCCGCTCTTGCGTGAATCGCGCGGCGATCTGCCGGATTACGGTCGCCGAGCAGTTCACCGACGCGAGGATGCCGATGAAGTTGCGCGTCGCGACGCGCCCGTCCGGGCGCACGATGCCGTCGAACGTCGCGCGCTCGGCGGCGGCCACGTAGTCGACGGGCTGCACGTCGAGGCCGAAGCCCGGATCGCGCGCGAAATCGACGAGCTCGACGTTGTGCGTGTGCACGTGCTCGCCCGGCGCGATGTCGCGCGCCGCACGGCCGATCACGGCGTCGTACTTGCGGATCGGCTCGCCGCGCGCGATCGGCGCGGCCGCGACCTTGTGGCCGGGCGGCACCTGCGCGCGAATCCGCACCGCGACGCCGTCGAGCGCGAGCGTCTGGCCAAGCGACAGCGCGTCGCGCGCGATCAGCACGTTGTCGGCCGCGTGCAGCCGGATCAGGGGACCGGCGCCTGCCGGGCGTTGCTGCGACATTCCTGCTCCTTCGTTCTTTGTCGGCGGGGCGCGCCGACGTGGGTTGCGGCTTCGGCTTCGGCTTCGGCTTCGGCTTCGGCTTCGGCTTCGGCTTCGGCTTCGGCTTCGGCTTCGG